>JANPGT010000839.1:0-2707 GCA_031424135.1 Chitinophagaceae bacterium | reverse complement strand
AATCATTGTAAAGGAGGTGATAGCGTGTAATGATCAAAAAGAATAAGGTTATATAATGACTAAAGCAGTACTCGCAGGTAAAGAGATAGAAAAATTTACGCGCAAGCAGGCTTTTGGCATCCTTGCTTTTCCGCAAACAGTATTCACGTGGCTCGCGAAAAACCTCCTCGTGGGTAACGGTCCATGCAATACAGGCAATGGGAATAGCCAGTATAAAAAGCCAGGCAATTTGTAAGCCGATGGGCATAATGGAAATTTATTTATGCAGTAAAGCTATCACATATTGGGCCGGAAAAGCGCAGACCTTAAGGGCAACATAGGCACATGATTTATACAGTTTTATTTTTTTCGTTTCATCTTGCTCAATACCCAGTCGCCTACCAGCAAACCCTGGGCCCGGCCATTGTTAATAGCATCCATAAAATGAATGCCTCCGTAGAACCTTGACAGACCGGCTTCCGTGGCGGCTTGCTGAAAAGAAGTGAAACTGCGTGGTGCCAGTCCGTAACTTACTTCTACCGTATCCCTGTAGCTGAAATTGTCGCCCAGGTATTGGGTAAGAATGGTGGCAGCAGTGGCCGAGATGCAGGAATGCCCGCTCAGGTATTCAGGGAAGGGAGGTGTCTGCAGTAATGGCTTCCAGTTTACATCCAGGTATTTGCGGATGGCCGTCTCGGGCCTGATGCGGTTGCTGCGGTATTTTTCATCCCAGCAGGCAATAAAACTATCCATCAGTCCAATAGCAACCAGTGTGGTCACCTGCATGGTGGCAGCAAAACTTTTCTTTGTGTTTTGACAGGCAATGCCGGTAATGCCCAGCCAATGCGCCCCGGGAGAGATTTTTTTAAGTCCTACAGACATATGGCCTTCGTCCTGTACCGCAAAAGGATTGCAATCCCAGAACCCCGCTATGATGCGGTGCTCTGTTGCTGTAGTATCGTCTTTGTAATTGTCCTGCATCAGCTGGTAGAAAGCAGATTTTTTATCGCTTGAAAATGGCACCGGCGGCGCGGGTTTAAACTGTGCTGCTGAATCTAACGTAAACGGGCGAACGGTTTTAAACCAGGGTTCTACTGCTGCGATGTAGGCAGGTGGGGTGGGGTACCAGCTGCCTTCTTTTTCAATGGGCGTGTACCTGGCCAGGTTACTGATTTTGTTATAGCCATCTGCTTTGGCATAGGCCAGTATCTGTTTGCTGATAGCGACCGCATATCGTTTTGATGCATCCACTACTTCACCAGCATAGCCTAAACGCCTGCAGGAATCAATAAAACTGTCTTCATATGCCGACAGTAATTTGCCGGAGGGCTGCATTTTCTTTGCGGTTTCCAGCATAGCCAGGATAGCGGCAAGGGAATACGAAGCACCTGCGGCCGAATCTGGCCGGTGGATCGCCGGGTACCCATTTAGTACACCTTGCATACTGAGGACGCTGCTGTCGTTCTGCGCAGTTACTTCATAACCCGCCAGGCAGGCATAGGAAAAAAACCTTGCTGCCAGTGGCGGATTGGTTACATCGTGTATCATCAAATCGGTCATCCGGGTAATCACGCCACTGATAGCGCCTGCATTTAGCAAGGCAGGCGCAGCGGGCGGTTGTTTGCAACTGTTAATGATGATAACCGTGCAAACAAGTACACTATAAAAAAGTGATTTCATTATTATCTGATTTGGTACGCTTTAATTTCTTTTTGATTGATGCCCAGCAATAATTGCTTACCGGTATTGATAACACTCCTGGTATCGCCCCATACATTGAGGCCGGAAATATTTTGTGGAATATAACTGAAACCGCCCTTGCCATCGCCCTGCAGCAAAACACCGTAGTTGGCGTCAAACTTTCCAAAGCGCAGTCTGGCGTGACTGATATTACCGCACAGCAGCAAATCCTGCAGTCCGTCTTTGTTATAATCCAATGCTGTAATGGTAAATACCGGTGCAAACTGACACTGCGCCGGTAAGGCTTTTTCATGAAACTTTCCGTCTGCGCCGCTTAAGAACAACGAAGTAGCCAGGTGGTTAGCCTGCAAATGCTGCGCACCTTTTAATTCCTCCCCGGTAAAAATCTCTTTCATGCCTGCATCTGCGTAACTTTTATAATCAGTAAAGCGGGTACGCATGATGCTCATTTGATCCAGCAGTTCATCGCGGGTTGTATAGGGATAGCTTTTGCCCTGGATATAAAAACAAAGTACAGGGTCTATGGAACCGTTGTCATCAAAATCTTTATAATACATTTCGGCGGGTTCTTTATCGCTCGCTTTACATTGGCTGTTCAGCCCGTAATTGCCCAGCACAAGGTCTGGCTTACCGTCTGCATTGCAGTCTGTCACCAGTATCCTGTTCCACCAGCCACTGTAAACACCGTCAAAATAGCTGCTGGTCTTATTCTCCAGTTTGCCATTGCTGTTAATGAATGCGCTCACCGGCATCCATTCGCCCACAAGCAGCAAGTCTTTCTTATTGTCTGCATTCAGGTCTATCCATGCGGCATCGGTCACCATACCAATTTTCTGCAGTTCAGGCGAAATGCTGGCCAGCTGGTCTGTAAAATGTCCCTTGCCGTTGTTTACCAGCAAAAAGCTTTTTGGTGTTTCGGGGTAACGGCCAGGGAGGGATCTGCCACCTATAAAAAGATCGGTGTAGCCATCGCCATTAAAATCTGCTGCCCGAACACAACCCTTGCTTACCTGCATGGCCGGTAAAG
>JANPGT010000838.1:0-3595 GCA_031424135.1 Chitinophagaceae bacterium | reverse complement strand
CAAAAAATTACAGCAACCGCGTAGACGGCAGGGTTTATAATACGGGGTTCAAAGAAAGCAATGCATCGCTGATGTTGGGCTACCGCTCCGCCAAAGGCTATACCTACCTGAATGCCACTTTATACAATAACCTGCAAGGTATTCCGGATGGCAGCAGGGATTCACTCAGCAGGCAATTTACCCGCCAGGTTTTTGAAGGCTCCATGGATGATATTACCCGCCGCCCCATAGTAGAAGCAGCTACGCTAAACAGTTATGCGCTTAGTCCCTTGCACCAGCACATACAGCATTACCGCCTCTATACCAGCAACCATTACCAGCTGGGCCAGGGTGAGCTGGACGGTTCCATCGGTTTTCAGCAAAATATCCGCAGGGAATACAGTCACCCTACCGCACCCAGCCAGGCAGCATTGTTTGTACGGTTAAACACCATTAACTACGATCTGAAATATACCCTGCCTGCCATTGCCGGTATTGAATTTACCATGGGGGCCAACGGTATGCAGCAAAGCAATGCCAGTAAAGACGCTACCGATTTTCCCATACCGGATTACAGGTTGCTGGACATCGGCGGTTATCTCTATTGTAAATGGAAATACAATAAGATAGCCATCAGCGGCGGCGCCCGCTACGATACCCGGCAATTGAACGGAAATGATTTTTATGTGGCCACCAATAGCAGTACAGGCTTTGGAAAGCAGGTATTTGTTCCGGATACCGCTGGTGCCGCTTTGCAGTTTGCTGCTTTCAATAAAAAGTTCCACGGCATCTCCCTGAGCCTTGGCATCGCCTTGCAGGTATCAAACAAGCTCAGCCTGAAAGCAAATATTGCCAGGGGCTATAGAAGTCCCAATATTACAGAGTTTGCCTCCCACGGCCTTGACCCCGGCGCCCATATTATCTACCTGGGCAACCGGAATTTTGTGCCTGAATTCAGTTTCCAGCAGGACCTGGGCCTGCTGCTGCATGATAAAAACATCAGCATCACCGTTAGTATCTTCAACAACCATATACAAAACTATATCTACCTTACCCAGCTGGCAGATGCGGCCGGCAACGCAGTGCTGGATGCCCAGGGCAATAAAACTTTCCAGTACCGGCAGGGTGCAGCGCAGCTGTACGGTGCTGAAGCAGCAGTGGATATTCACCCCGCCCGCTGGCAGGGCTTCAGCTTCAGCAATAATTTTGCACTCAGCTATGGCATCAATAAAAACAGGGAATACGCCAACAGCAAAACGGCGGGCGAATACCTGCCCCTGATGCCGCCGCTAAAATGGGTGAGCAGTATACAGCAGGAAATTAAAACCGGGGCTGAAAGATTTACTGCATTCAACCTGAAAGCAGAGCTGGAATACAATGCTGCACAAAACCGTTTCCTGGCACTCTTCAATACAGAAACCCGTACCGCGGGCTATGCATTGATGAACTGTGCTGCAGGAACACAACTGCATTTTACCAAGACCAGGCAGCTGCAATTGCTGCTGCAGGTGAATAACCTGTTTGACGCTGTTTACCAGAACCACCTCAGCCGCCTTAAATATTTCGAATACTATTCAGCCTCCCCCAATGGCAGTTTGGGCATGTATGGCATGGGCAGAAATATCTGCGTGAAACTGATAACTGCATTTTAGATCAGTCTGCTCTTTCTCAGGAATAACCCGATCATTGCTTCCTGCTTTTAATTCGAATGACTGTTAATGAATAAGGCGGCAGCTGGTAGCGGAAATTTTTCTGTACCTGGATGCTGGATACAAGGGGCTGCACAACGGTGGGCGCTGCAATGGTATTTAGCTGTGAAGGACTGCCGGTTAAGATTGTCATTTCGGCCTTACCAGCCATGATATTGAGTACAGACAAATCTGCGGTTGCTACTGCATTCTCAGGGCCTGCATTTACCATTTTCAGTATGATATCGCCTGAGGTGGTTTGCTTTACTACCGATGCAGCCAATACCGAATCAGTAAGCTGTTCGCTGTTTTTGAGAGAAATAATATTGTCATAATAAAGACCGCCCTGGTTGACCGAAAAAAGTTGCTGCACAAAATAGTTCACACTAAGTGCCACCGCACTGTTGTTAAAATACACCAGGTCGGGGCTCCATGAAATATGATTTACATTGGCCAGCAGCGGTGCATAGGATGCCATCTGCACAATATCTCCATTGCGCTCCAGCGATACCATATAGGCGGCTTCCGCCAATGCGTTAAATAAAGTGTTGCCACGGGAAGCATACTCGCCTACATAGACTTTTGATTTTTTCCGATCATATCCATCATACCTGTTGTTGTTTTTCAAAAACCACCCGGGCTTTTCATAGTAATGTTCATCCACCACAGGCACATTCAGTTGGTTGGCCAGTTTCCAACCCAGTTCATAATCTTCTCCCGCAGGAAAAGGCCCTACCGTACCTACCAGTATAATTTCAGGATGTTTGGCCTTTACGGTATTGTACATCATTGTAAACCTTTCATTGAATTCAGGTGTCATTTTATCCTCGTTGCCAATGCCCAGGTATTGCAGGCCAAAGGGCTGGGGATGACCCGCAGCAGCGCGTTTTGCACCCCATACAGAACTAACCGGTCCATTTGCCCATTCAATAAGATCCAATGCATCCTGAACCCAGTCATCCATTTCAGCCATGGGTATGGCTTTCTGCCCATTGCTTCCTGTGCGCCAGGTACCACCCGAATTCTGGCAACTAACACCTGCTGCCAGTACCGGCAAAGCTTTGGCACCAATGTCTTCGCAAAACTGGAAGTATTCATAATAGCCAAGGCCTGCGGACTGGTGGTAGTTCCAGATATTTTTTTGGTCGATGCGTTCTTCCAGCGGGCCAATGGTATTTTTCCAGCGGTACATATTGCCAAGCCCATCTCCATGCACCAGGCAACCGCCGGGAAAGCGCATAAATTTAGGTTGCAGGTTGGCGATAGCCAATGCAAGATCGGCCCGCAATCCGTTCTCCCTGTTTTTAAAAGTGGCCTGCGGAAAAAGTGATACCATATCAACGGCAAATTTTCCGGTTGACTGTGCAAGCAGTGCGATGCTGCAGCTGTCATCTGTTGCAGCCGCTGTCAATGATACACTGTATTTTTTCCAGCTGCGCGAATTGGTGGAGAATGTTGCCACGGCAATGGTATCGCCTTTTGCCCCCAGCAGTTTAATGGTAAAGGGGATAGCATTGTCTGAGACCTGCCGGATAAACACAGAGAAATTATAGCGGGCATCTTTTTTTACAGCGATGCCATCAAAGCCGTGATTGCTGAGCCCTACCCCTTCTTTGCCGGCCTCTTCTACATTTATCAACAGGTAATGCGGGTTATTGAAATGGATGGGCGCAGTTGTTTCCAATGAAATATTGCCATAGCCATAGCCTTTATTGGTATAAGACCAGGCGGTGAATGTATTCCAGTTATTTCTTTTACTGCTCCACGCATCAATATCGCCCGGATTGTATTCGAATGAACGGTTTTGTACCAGTTCGCCATACAGACCACCGTCGGCGGAGTAACTGATGTCTTCAAAAAAAACACCAAACAGATCAGGACTGATGGGTTTGGAATGTATCTTTTTGCTGCCGGGTTGGGCACTAAGC
>JANPGT010000837.1:0-15251 GCA_031424135.1 Chitinophagaceae bacterium | reverse complement strand
TTACCTGGGTCATCTTACCACCACTGTAAAAGACATGAACCAGCGCGAGCTGGCAACGGGTACGCGCAGCCGCAGCGGCGAGCAGTTTGATATATGGGAAGCGGTTTTCTCGCCCATGGACAAGGACGGCTACCCCAAGAGAATATTTGATAAATACACCGGCGTAATAGACAGCAGTGTGGCTGCTTACTGGAAGGAACATTTTGACCTCACCCATATCATTAAACGCGATTGGGCTACCCTGGGCGAAAAACTAAAAGGTAAGATTCATGTCTATGTAGGCGATATGGACAGCTATTACCTGAACAATGCGGTATACACTGCTGAAGACATGCTGAAGCAGTTACAAAATCCGGCATGTAACTGTGAAGTGGCTTATGGCGACCGTGCAGAGCATTGCTGGAATGGGGATCCCACTCAACCCAATTATATAAGCCGCCTGCGATACCACAGCATGTATATCAAAAAGTGGACGCAGGAAATTGGCAAACGCTCGCCCAAAAATGCGGATTTGAAAAGCTGGCGATACTAGGGTAAAATGGAATTTGGAATAAGGAATTGGGAATTGTGCTTGCAATCGGAAATGATTATTTACAAAGGCATATAGTTAGTTGAAGCCCAATTCCGTCTGTCTTTAATAGAGGACCGCCCGGGTTTCCTGCTTAAACGCCCTGGGACTTAGGTTCTTCTGGGTTTTGAAATAGCGGGAGAGATGGCTTTCATCAACCAGCCCAAATTCTGCCGCAATTTCTTTCAGCGTAAGCCGGCTGTTGATAAGCCTTCTTTCAATAAGGTTGATGCGGTAATGGTTTAGGTACTCGCGGTAACTGATGCCAAAGTTTCTTTTGAAATAAGCTCCGAAATAAGCGGGCGATATATTGAAGTTCTCGGCAATGGTTTTTATCTGTACCCGTTCCGGCGTATAAATATGCTGGTGGATAAAGGATAGCAGCTGTTCATTATTATTCTGCAAAAAATACTGCGGCTTATGCACATGCCTGGCCAGGGCGTTCTTCACCATTTCAATGATAGAAAGCAACTGGTAAAAAACAATGGCTGCTGTGTCGCCGGCAGAAGGCGCTTTGATAGACGTAATATTATCAATGATACTCTTAAGAAATACCTTATCAGCCGCGGTTAGTTCAGGTTTGATCTCCTGCAGGAACTTATTACGCATCACCGGTTCCACTTCCCTGTCAAAGAAGCCGGCCGAAGTGTGGCGCTGGTTGTAAAAGAAACTATCCGTAAATTTCAGGAACACAAACCTTGTCTTTTGGTCAATCACAAAATAGTGGTTGTCTTCCGGGGTTAGCAAAAAAAGGTCGCCTGCCTGGTAATTAAATGTATTGCTGTTCAGGCAATGCTGGCCGCTGCCCCGGTAGATATAAATTACCTCGTAGTAGGTGTGGTTATGCCTGGGTAAGGGATACTCTTCCAGCTCAAAATCAGACAGAATAAAGGGCTCAAACTGGCGCAGTCTCTTCATAACCGGAAATTACAAGTTTATAGGTGGAATTTACAATATTTGGCAGGCAGCAATCGGATAGCTTTGTGTAACTTTCGCTTGCTGCTCTTAGTAACCAACAAATTGCAAAGGGTTAAAATTCAATTAAATGCATTCACAGGTAGCAGGATTTCAATTTCAAAAGACCATGGCGGATCGCGTAAATATAAAAGCAGCTCGGCTGCTGGGTTGTTGCCTGTTATGCGCCTTCTTTGCAAAGGCCCAGGCACAGCTTACGGGCCCGCTCAATTTATCAGAAGCAGTGAAAACGGGGATTAGTAATTACCAGAGCATCAAAGCCCGCTCAAATTATATCAAAGCCTCCACAGCCCAGATAGCCAATATTAAAAATCAATATTTGCCAGATGTGACTGTGGCGTTGCAGGAAGCCTATGGCACGGTAAACGGGCAGTTTGGGCCAGCTGCAGGCATCGCCGGTGGTGGCATTGCCTCAGCCGGACCAGCCTACAGCAAGCAAAGCTGGAACGCAGCTTTCGGGTCCGTGTACCTGCTGAATGCCAACTGGGAGTTTATCTCATTTGGCCGCCTACGGTCAAGAATAGACGCCGGGCAGGCCCAGGTAAGGCTGGATTCCTCTGCCCTGCTGCAGGAACAATTTGTGCAGGGCGTAAAAATAGCAGGCACCTACCTCAACTTACTTATCGCGCAGCGTTTTATCCAAAATGCGCAGGCCAATATAGACAGGGTGGCCTATATCCAGCAATCGGTGATTGCCAGGGCAAAAAATGGACTGATAGCCGGGGTAGACTCTTCCATTGCCAATGCAGAAGTATCGGGTGCCAGGCTGGCATACCTGCAGGCGGTTTCCAACGAGCAACGCATCCGCAACCAGCTGGCACAATTGCTGAATGCGGCCCCTGAACCTTTTCAGCTGGACAGCAGCTTCTTTTCGCAGACGCCTGCTAACTACAGCACCGCTTTTGCCGTAACAGAAAACCCACAGGTAAAATTTTATGCGCAGCGCATTGAGCAAAGCAATGCCACCGAACATTTTTTAAAGAAAAGTATCAATCCCGGTTTAAATCTTTTTGGAACCCTGCAGGCAAGGGGCTCCGGCTTTGATTACAATTACACACCTGAGTTTACAGATCGTTATACCAAGTCTTACCTGGACGGCATACGCCCCGGGCGGTACAATTACCTGCTGGGTATTGGCATTACCTGGAATTTACTGAGTCCTTTTAAAATTAAGCAGCAAGCCAAATCGCAGGCCTATATCTCTGCAGCGTATAAAGACGAGTATGATCTGGTGGCCACGCAACTGAAAGACCAACTGGTACTGGCTGATCAGCAAATTGACAACAGTTTGAAAAGTGTACAGGAAGCGCCGCGGCAACTGCAGGCAGCCCAGGATGCTTACCTGCAAAAAACAGTCTTGTACAAAAACGGGCTCACCAATATTGTGGATGTGCAGCAGGCATTGTTTACGTTGAACAGGGCACAGACGGATATCAGCGTAGCTTACATCAATATATGGCAGGCTTTATTGTTGAAGTCGGCGGCTTCAGGCGATTTTGATTTATTCATCAAACAGGTGAAATAGCAGGTATGAATCTTATACGAACAGCATTAAGAAAGCCGATTACCATTATGGTGCTGGTAGCCGGTTTGTTTTTCTTTGGTATCAAAGCGGTGCGCACCATCAAAATAGATATTTTTCCGGCAATGAACCTGCCGGTGATCTATCTGTCGCACCCGTTCGGCGGCTATTCCCCTGCACAGATGGAATCTTTTTTCGGTAAACAGTATGTCAACATCCTGCTTTATGTAAACGGTGTAAAAAGTATAGAAACCAGGAATATACAGGGCCTTAGCTTACTAAAACTCACCTTCTATGAAAATGTAAACATGGCGCAGGCCGTGGCAGAAGTGAGTGCTTTTTCCAACCGCGCCCAGGCTATTTTCCCACCAGGCTCGCAACCGCCGTTTGTGTTGCGTTTCGATGCTACTACGCTGCCAGTAGGGCAGTTGGTGCTCAGCAGCGAAAAAAGATCGAACAATGAATTGCTGGATATGGCCAATGTATATATCCGCTCTTCGTTTACTTCCATACCCGGACTTTCTTCTGCACCGCCTTTTGGTGGGAATATCCGCAGCATTGTTATTAAAGTTGACCCGGAGGCGTTGCGCCTGCACAATCTTACTGCCGACCAGGTAGTGGAAGCGCTTCGCATTAATAACCAGACTTCGCCTGCCGGTAATGTGAGAATTGGAGATATTACTTACCTGACGCCGGCCAATACCACCATTAAAGCCATCAAGGATTTTGAAAGTATACCGCTCTTTAAAGGAAGTGTACCCAATGTTTTCCTGCGCGATGTGGCCACCGTGGAAGATGGTGCTGATATAACGGTGAGCTATGCACTGGTAAATGGCAAGCGCTCTGTGTATATGCCGGTGACCAAATCGGCCGATGCATCTACCTGGGAAGTGGTCAATAAACTGAAAGAAGCCATTCCAAGATTCCAGGCCATGCTGCCGGAAGATGTAAAACTGACCTATGAATTTGACCAGTCGGTGTATGTTATCAATGCCGTAAAAAGTTTATTGAGCGAAGGCGCCATCGGGGCCGTGTTAACTGGCTTAATGGTATTGCTTTTTTTGGGCGATGCGCGTGGTGCCCTTATCGTTATATTAACCATTCCTACATCAATTATTGCAGGTATATTATTCCTGTCGCTGTTTAACCAGACCATCAATATTATGACGCTGAGCGGTCTTTCGCTGGCCATTGGTATACTGGTAGATGAATCGACGGTGACCATTGAAAATATACACCAGCACCTGGATATGGGCAAGCCCAAAGCACTGGCCATCTGGGATGCCTGCCAGGAAATTGCCTTCCCCAAACTGCTGATCCTGTTTTGTATACTGGCGGTGTTTGCACCGGCGTTCACCATGACAGGTATTACAGGTTCTTTGTTCCTGCCGCTGGCCCTGGCCATTGCCTTCTCCATGATTGTTTCTTACCTGCTGGCGCAGACATTTGTACCCGTGCTGGCCAACTGGATCATGAAGGACCATGGCAGGAAAAATGGCAACACAAGGGATGAATATAAAAACTATAAAGTAAATGAAGCAGAAGAAGGTGATACCTGGGATCAAAAAAAGCACTTGCTTGAAGGAGGCCATGGGCAGGGTGGCAAACTGACAAGGTTTGAAAGATTCAGGGCACGTTACATGCGTTTTATAAACAGGCTGTTGCCAAATAGAAAGGTTATTACCACCGTGTATGTTTTTGTGATATCGGCATTGGTGGTGCTGCTGTTTAAAAATATTGGGCGCGATGTATTGCCCAAGGTAAACTCTGGCCAGTTCCAGGTAAGATTCAGGGCGCCGGATGGCACCCGCCTGGAACGTACTGAAGGAAAGATGATAGAAGCGCTGGAGGTACTGTATAAAACGGTGGGTAAAGAAAACATTTCTATCACCTCGGCATTTATAGGGCAGCATCCCGGACAGTTTTCCAGCAGCCCAATTTATCTTTTTATGAGTGGTCCGCACGAAGCCGTATTGCAGGTGGCATTGAAGGAAGACTACAAGGAAAACCTGGATGATCTGAAAGAACGCTTCCGCAAAAACATGAAGGAGAAGATGCCGGATTTTTCCATTTCTTTTGAACCTATTGAACTGACGGATAAAATTCTCAGCCAGGGCTCTCCTACGCCTATTGAAGTAAAAGTAAGCGGCAAGAACAAAAAATTGAATCTTGAATACGCCAATAAAATGGTAGCCAGGTTGCAGCAGATTGCTTACCTGCGCGATGTACAAATTGGCCAGTCGGTGAAATATCCTGCCATTAATATCAATATAGATCGTATCAGGGCGGCGCAGCTGGGGGTAGATGTGGGTGATATTTCCAGGTCTCTAACAGCTTCTACTTCTTCTTCCCGTTTTACAGAGAAGAATGTATGGATAGATGAAAGGGTAGGATTGGGATATAACGTGCAGGTGGAAGTGCCGGAAAACAAAATGACCAGCACCACTACCATGGGCGAAATACCGGTGTTGAGAAATTCGGCCAGGCCGGTGCTGAGCGATGTGGCCAGTTTTCAGCTGGATACTACGTTTGGCGAAAACGACAATATCGGGGCCATACCGCAGCTGGCTGTAACCGCCAATTTGTACAAAACAGATTTGGGCACTGCTTCTGCAGATGTGCAGGCGGCAATAAAATCAATGGGTGAACTGCCAAGGGGATTGACGATAGAATTGAAAGGATTAAGCAATGTGCTGACAGACACGCTTGACAGTCTACAGAACGGCCTGCTGGTAGCCATTACTGTAATATTCCTTATGCTGGCGGCCAATTTCCAGTCGTTTAAAGTATCGCTGGTGGTATTGTCTACTGTGCCGGCGGTATTGCTGGGGTCACTGACCCTGCTGGTGCTTACAGGTTCTACCCTGAACTTGCAGTCTTATATGGGCATGATTATGTCTGTAGGAGTTTCTATTGCCAACTCCGTTTTATTGATCACCAATGCAGAGCACCTGCGCATGCACAATGGCAATGCAGTAGAATCAGCCAAAGAATCTGCAGCGCTGCGCATACGTCCCATCTTAATGACCAGCGTGGCCATGGTGGTGGGCATGATTCCCATGGCGCTGGGTTTTGGCGAGGGTGGTGACCAGGCTTCCCCGTTGGGCAGGGCCGTCATTGGCGGACTGATTGCCTCCACCTTTGCAGCATTAATTATTTTACCCCTGGTATTTGCCTGGGTACAGGGCAAAACCACTACAGATTCAGTATCGCTTGATCCAGAAGATAAAGAAAGCAAATATTATATACCATCATTGTATGAAGCACATCATCATAAATAATTACGTTCAGCATTGGTTGTTTTTTCCATCTGCACTGTGCCTGTGCGGTATACTGGCGGCATGCGGCGGTGCGAAAAAAAAGGAAACAAAAGAAGCACCGGCAGCAACTGCGGCACCGGTGACGGGAGTGTTTCTCCTGCAAAAGGGTAAACTGTCTGCCAGTATTCAAATGCCGGGAGAATTGATTCCTTTTCAGCAGGTAGATCTTTACGCAAGGGTAAACGGCTTTGTAAAAAAATTATATGCCGATGTAGGAACTGAAGTAAAGGCCGGTCAGCTGCTGGCGGTAATGGAAGCGCCGGAACTGGGCTCCCAATTGGCGGGGGCCGATAGCAGGCTGAAAGCGCAGGAGGCCATCTACACTGCCAGTAAAGCCAATTACGACAGATTATACGAAACCAGCAAAACCCCCGGCACTATTTCTCCCAATGATTTAGACCAGGCCAATGCCCGTAAAAATGCCGACTATGCACAGTGGCAATCGGCCAAATCTGCCTATAAAGAAATTGCCGACAACCGTAATTACCTGGAAATACGGGCTCCTTTTGCGGGTGTTATCAGCACCAGGAATGTTAACCCCGGTGCCATTGCAGGTCCGGCTGGTAAAGGGTCTGATTTACCCATGTTTGTATTGCAGGATCAACGTAAACTGAGGCTGGCGGTACTGGTGCCGGAGTCTGCTGCGGGCTATATCAGCACTACCACCAATATCAATTTTACGGTAAGGGGGCGCCCCAACGAAAAATTTTCTGCTATGGTAAAACGTGCTTCGGGGTCGCTGGATGCGCGGCTGCGTTCAGAAAGAATTGAAATGGACATCATCAACAACGATAAAAAATTGTTGCCCGGCATGATAGCGGAAGTAAATATTCCCACTTCTGCCAGAGACAGCGGATTTATTGTTCCCAAAACAGCCATTGTTAATTCTACCGAAAAGGTATTTGTAATAAAAATAACCAATGGCAAAGCGCAATGGGTAGATATTAAAAATGGCCGGGAGGCGGAGGGTAAGGTAGAAGTGTACGGGCCATTAACTATTGGTGATACGCTGGTAACGGTGGCCAATGAAGAAAGAAGAAATGGCTCAGCGGTAAAGCAAATACATATTTCGGATAAATAGAACGCAGATGGTTATGATTCTTATGATGCGTTAAGATATTCTATTATCGTATGCGTGAACCTGGGAATCAGCAACCATGGAAAAATAGCCGCAGATTCGCAGATTTATTAGCTCCATCTGCGAATCTGCGGCCAATTACAGATACTAAAAAATATTCTTCCCGTTCAAGTACTCTGCAATCTGTACGGCATTGGTAGCGGCGCCCTTGCGCAGGTTATCGCTCACTATCCACATATTCAAAGTATTGGGTTGGGTTTCATCTCTTCTTAAACGTCCCACAAACACATCGTCTTTTTCATGGGCATCCATGGGCATGGGGTATTGCTGGTTGGCCAGATCGTCTACCAATACCACGCCAGGAGCAGTCTTCAGTATTTCTTTTACTTCATTCAGATCAAAGTCTTTGCTGAACTCAACGTTCACAGATTCGCTGTGGCCGCCCATCACTGGTATACGTACCGTGGTAGCAGTTACGCGGATACTGTCATCGCGCATAATTTTTTTGGTTTCGTTCACCATCTTCATTTCTTCCTTGGTGTAACCATTGTCTGTAAACACATCAATCTGTGGAATCACGTTCAGGTCGATGGGGTATTTATAGGCCATTTCGCCTTTGATGCCGTTTCTTTCATTCATTAACTGGGTAACTGCTTTTACACCGGTACCGGTAACGCTCTGGTAGGTGGATACCACGATGCGTTTAATATTGTATTTTTTGTGCAATGGATTCAACGCTACCACCATCTGTATAGTAGAGCAGTTGGGATTGGCAATAATCTTATCTGCCGCTGTAAGGATGTCTGCATTTATTTCAGGAACAATCAGTGGTTTGGAGGGATCCATTCTCCAGGCGGAGGAGTTATCAATTACAGTAATGCCTGCTGCAGCAAATTTGGGCGCCCATTCTGTAGAAGTGCTGCCACCTGCAGAGAAAATAGCCACATCCGGCTTGGCGGCAATAGCATCGGTCATGCTTACTACCTTGTATTTTTTCCCCTTAAACTCAACTTCTTTGCCCACAGATCTTTCTGAAGCTACGGGCAGTAAATCTGCCACGGGAAAATCACGTTCTGCCAATACCTGTAACATTTTGGTACCTACCAGTCCGGTAGCACCTACTACTGCAACTTTTAACTGTTTCATAATTGAATTTTTAGCAACCAGTTGATGCGGGGTGCGCCCGCCGTCTGTTTTGTTTTTAAGGTGATATAATAAAAAAAGGTCCCGCTTTTCTGCGGGACCCTGAATATCTTGTAACGTACAAAACGATCATTAACCCCCGATGGCGGAATGTTTCTTTATGCGTTTTGTATGCTTCATTGTATTTTTCATTCGGGGCCAAAAGTAATACAGCAATGTTATTACACCAAAAAAAACTGGTGAAAAAACATTGGACCAGTTTCCGCAGCCTGTATATTCTGTTCTACCTTAAGGTATAAACCTTATATATGAAAAATAAACTAACAGTTGTTCTGTTGGTTTGGGGCATTTGTCTGCAGGCGCAAACAGCGGCTCCCTACCAGGTAGTTATAGACGAGATTATGGCCGACCCCACGCCCCCGGTAGGACTACCCAATGCGGAATTTATTGAATTAAGAAATGTATCCACAAAGGCATTCAATCTCAATGGCTGGCGCATTGGTGATGCCGGTGGTTTTGCAGGCATTGCAGTGAACTTTATACTGCAGCCAGATAGCTTTGTAATTATATGTGCCAGTGGCGCGGCTGCTTCTTTTAGTGCTTTTGGTGCGGTGATAGGTGTGAGCAATTTCCCCTCGCTGGACAACGATAACGATGAATTGTACCTGCGTTCCAAAGAAGGATTTACAGTACATGCAGTGGCTTACAATGCTGCCTGGTACCAAAATGCCGTGAAGAACCAGGGTGGCTGGACTTTGGAAATGATTGATACCAGGAACCCCTGCAGTGGTGTCAGCAACTGGCGCGTCAGCAATGATCTGAAAGGTGGCAGTCCCGGCAAAAAAAATTCAGTAGATGCTGTAAATACTGACAGGCAGCCACCTGTTTTGCTGAATGCTTTTGCTATAGACAGTGTTACTATCATGCTGCGTTTTGATGAGTCATTGGACAGCGCTGCTGCTGCTGCACCTGCCAACTACAGTATCAGCGATGGTTTGGGTGCTGTGCAACTGGTCATTGCGCTGTCACCACTTTTTGACAAGCTGCAGTTGCGTTTATCGACGGCATTGGCAAAAAATAAAATATATACTATTACAGCCCGTAATATTACTGACTGCTCAGGCAATACTGTTGGTGCCTACAACCAGGTAAAACTGGGGCGGGCGTCTGTTGCAGACACATTTGATTTTGTTATCAATGAAATCTTATTCAATCCAAAACCGGATGCTGCAGATTATGTTGAGCTGTATAACCGCAGCGGCGCTATTATTGATTTAAAGGACAGTTATATCGCCACCCGTTCTTCCACCGGCGTTATCAGCACTCCCAAACAAATCAGTGCTTTCAACCGCTCATTGTTTCCCGGCGAATACATGGTAGTAACAGATGATGAGACGGCGGTAAAAAAACAATACCTGGCAAAAGCCCCTCTGGCGTTTGCAATGATAAGTTCCATGCCTTCTTTACCTGATGACAAAGGCGATGTATTGATCTTAAATGCACAGGGAAAAATTTTGGATGAATTAAGCTATGACGCCCACTGGCATTTTAAATTGATTGATAACGATGAGGGCGTGGCCCTGGAAAGAATTGATTACAATAAACCCACTCAGGATGCCGGCAACTGGCATTCGGCTGCTACTAATGCGGGTTATGGCACACCCGGGTATCAAAATTCACAATTCAGGCAGGATGTCTTAGTGAAGGGAGACATCACCCTTAACCCCGCGGTGTTTTCTCCTGACAATGACGGGTTCGATGATTTTCTTACTATTAATTACCAATTTCCTGATCCTGGTTATGTATGCAATATCATCGTTTTTGATGCCGCTGGCCGGCTCATGCAGTACGTTACCCGCAATGCATTGTGCGGCCTTACAGGTTCTTTCCGGTGGGACGGACTGGACCAGCATAATAATAAACTGCCGGTAGGTGTGTACGTGGTAGTAACAGAGGTCTTCAACCTGCAGGGAAAGACAAAGCGTTTTAAGCAGGCGGTTACGCTGGCGCGGAGGTTTTGACAAAGCAGCGGCTAAAATTATGTTAATCAATTAATACACACGGTATGCCCGGAACATTTTCTCAAATTTATATTCAGACAGTGTTTGCCGTTAAAGGCAGACAAAACCTGGTGCTGTCATCTTTTGAAGAAGAATTATACAAATATATTAGTGGAATAGTTAGCGGTAAAGGGCAAAAACCGCTGGCGGTAAATGGTATGCCTGATCACATTCATATTTTGGTTGGGTTGAATCCTTCTATAGCGATTGCTGATTTGGTCAGGGATGTCAAAAATAATTCAACCAATTTCATTAATGAGAAAAATTGGTTGCCCCAAAAATTCAACTGGCAGGAAGGTTATGGAGCATTTTCTTATTCAGAATCAAACTATGGGAAAGCGATTGATTACATAAAAAATTAAAAGCAGCATCACAGTAAACAAAATTTCCGGCAGGAATATACCGGCGTTCTAAAAAAATTTAATGTACCGTATGATGAAAAATATTTGTTTGAATTCTATGATTGACGATTTCTAATGCCACCCCTTCGGGGTTTGCCTTTGTGAAACGATGTTATGTGCTGTATTGATGCCATCCCTATATGAATATTATCCCTTCGGGATTGGGATTTGTGTAGTAGAATGTCTTGGTATTTATTGCTGTTTGAGGAATACGTCCGGGAAATCGGCAACCGGTTTGGTTTTTTATATGAATTGGGGCGATATGAATTTGTGTATTTATATCATCCCTGAATAATACTATCCCTTCGGGACGGGGATTTGTGTAGTTGAATGTGTTTGTATTTTATTGCTGTTCAGGAGTAATTTTTGAAAGCTGACCAATGCCTTAGTTTTATGTCCGATTGGTAACGGTAATATTATCTTTATTAATGACAATCCGGCCGATTTGTTGAACATACTTTTGAATATTAAAGTATGATCCCGAAGGGATGATATTAATATAGAACCCGGAAAACCAATTTTACCAGAACCCCGAAGGGGTGACATATTTACATAAAGGGAATCGATTATTGAGAAAACCGTTTATTGGTTTAATCAAACTGAATATCAAAGCTCACCAGGTTTACAAATTCCTGTATGCGGCTGTCAATGTCAGCTTTTGAAATTTCTTTTAGACGATCCGGGCCGAATTTTTCTACACAGTACGAAGCCATGGCAGAACCTACAATAATGGCAGTCTTCATATTGTTGAAAGAAATGTCGTTTGTTTTTGCCAGGTAGCCTATAAAGCCGCCTGCAAAAGTGTCGCCGGCACCGGTGGGGTCAAATACTTCTTCCAGTGGCAGGGCAGGGGCAAAGAACACTTCGTTTTCCTGGAAGAGCAGGGCTCCATGTTCGCCTTTTTTGATAATAAGGTATTTGGGGCCCATCGTTAAAATCTTTTTGGCGGCTTTTACAATAGAGAATTCGCCGCTCAGCTGCCTGGCTTCGCTGTCGTTTACCAGCAATACGTCTACCAGTTTCAGCACGTCCAGCAACTCGGCCATTTTAATGTCCATCCAGAAATTCATGGTATCCATTACAATAAGCTTTGGCCGGGGTTTCAGCTGTTCAATCACCTGCTTCTGAATAACCGGGTCAAGATTGCCCAGCATTACAAATTCAGTGCCCTGGTAGCTGGCCGGAATCTGTGGATTAAAGTCCAGCAGCACATTTAAATCTGTTACCAGCGTGTCGCGGCTGTTCATATCCAGGTGGTATTTGCCACTCCAGAAAAATGATTTTTTATCAGGCACTACTTCTACGCCCTGCAGCTGAATGCCGCGGCGTTTCATTTCAGTCATTTCTTCTTCAGGAAAATCGTACCCAACAATAGATACCTGCTGCACCGGTTTTATAAAATAGCTGGCAGCATATGCCACATAGGTAGCCGAACCGCCTACAATTTTATCCGTTTTGCCAAAGGGCGTTTCAATGGCATCAAAAGCCATGGTACCTACTGCTATTAAAGACATACGATTGATTTAGTTAAATGATTGATTTACCGGATTGTGCGATGCAGACAATGCAATAATACAGCAGCTGCCGTTATTAAAAACCGGCGCAAACCTACGTCTTTTAGCGGCCATTACAAAAGTGGATTCGTAAAAGCAGTGAAGGCGCCGGACAGGCATCGGCTTCCCACCCAAATTGCGGCCGCAGTTACAAGAAAAACGCGCTTAATTGGTTGGCATACTAACATTTGTTACCAGTTAGTATTAATTTTACCCCCTAAGTTTTTACTATGGCTAAAATACGGCAGCGGAAAAACAGTACCCGCAAGGAGACCATTATTGAAACAGCCGCCCGCCTTTTTCGTGAACGCGGCTTCAGCGCTACTTCTATGCGCGACCTGGCCGAACAGGTGGGGGTGGAGGCAGCCAGCCTGTACAACCATATCAGTTCCAAGGCCGAGATATTGCAGGAGCTCTGCTTTAAGGTGGCCAATAAATTTATGAGCCATATAGACAAGGTGGATGCAGAAGATATTCCTTCCATAAAAAAAATTGAGGCGGTATTGCGGTTTCATATTCAGCAGATGGTGCATCATTATGAAGAGGTATACGTCAGCGACCGTGAATGGAAGCACCTTACAGACCCCTATCTTTCCAATATCCAGACCCAGCGCAGGGTATACCGCCAGCGCATAGCTTCCATTATTGAAGAGGGCATCAAAAAGAGCGAGATAAAAAAAATTGATGCACCTACGGCCGTACTAATTATGCTGCACGCAGTGAGTGGCATAGAAAGCTGGCACCGCAGCAAGGAAAAAATAACAGGCGAGGTATTGGAAGAAAACATGATTGCCATACTTATTGGCGGTTTGCAGAATAAATAATTTCCACCAGTGGCAGCGCATTTTCACCAGCTCCGGGTTAAAGATGTACGCCGGGAAACGGCTGGTTGTATTTCTGTTGCCTTTGAGATCCCGCCCGGCTTAGAAAAGGAATTTTCTTTTACACAGGGCCAGAACATTACCATTAAAGCTGATATAGAAGGAGAAGAAATTCGCCGGTCTTATTCCATCTGCAGCAGTCCGCTGGAAGGCGAGTTGAGAGTCGCCATAAAAAAAGTGCCGGAGGGAAGGTTCTCTGCCTGGGCACACAAGGCTATTACAAAAGGCAGCCTGCTTTCTGTACTACCACCCAGCGGTAAATTTTATACGAAGCTTGATTCGGCCAATACAAAAAACTATATAGCTTTTGCTGCTGGCAGTGGTATCACTCCTTTGTTGTCTATAATAAAAACTACACTTGCTACCGAACAGGGCAGCCATTTTACACTTGTTTATGGCAATAAGAACAGGGGCAGTATTATTTTTAAGGAGGAGCTGGAAGCATTAAAAAACAGATTTCTGAGCCGGTTCAGCGTGCATCATATTTTAAGCAGGGAGAAAACAGACAGTCCTTTCAACCAGGGAAGAATTGATAAAGAAAAATGCGAAACTATTTTTAAGGATCTGCTGCGCATAGAAAACTGCGATGCGTTTTTTTTGTGCGGTCCGGCAGCAATGATTTTTACCGTGCAAAATTTTCTGGAAAAGAAAGAGGTAGCTGCCAATAAAATTCATTTTGAATTATTTACCACACCAGACCGGTCAAAGCTTGCTGCTGCAGAACAAAGTCCTGCACCCACATCTGCAGACATCACAAAAACCAGCAAGGTTACCATCCAGCTGGACGGAATAGCTGTTGAATTCGACCTCCCTTTTTACGGCCCAAGCATACTGAATGCTGCACTCAGCCTGGGCGCCGACCTGCCTTTTGCCTGCAAAGGCGGTGTATGTGCCACCTGCCGGGCAAAATTACTTACCGGAGAAGTGGTGATGGACAACAACTACGCCCTGGAACCGGAGGAGGTTGCAAAAGGGTATATACTCACCTGCCAATCGCACCCGCGTACGGATAAGCTTGTAGTTGATTTCGATCAAAAGTAGAATTTTAGGCTACTAATTGTAAACACTTATTTACACATAATTAATTACATATATTTACGTTAACATCCTGGTAACAAGTAATTCTGGGTGATCCTATCCCAGGAATTACGTTTTAACAACTAACTCCTTTGGCATGTGTGGCATTAGCGTAATAATAGATCCTAAAAACAAAAGGGTTCATGATACCGAATTAAAGGCCATGAACAATTTTATCAGGCACCGGGGTCCCGATGGCGAAGGTTTCTATTTTGATGATCACTTTGCCCTGGGACACCGTATGCTGAAAATAACAGATTTCAGTATTCATGGAAGACAGCCTATGGCTTACCGCCAATATGTAATTGTACTGAACGGGGAAATTTACAATTATAAGGACCTGCGCAATACCCTCAAAGAAAAAGGATACCAATTTCAAACAAGTACCGATACAGAAGTGGTAATGGCAGCCTATGACCAATGGGGAACAGACTGTGTTCATCATTTTGTGGGTATGTGGTCATTTGTATTGTTCGATAGAGATAAGCAATTTCTTTTCTGTAGCCGTGACAGGTTTGGCATCAAGCCATTTTTCTATGCACAACTCAGTGACAAATTTGTGATAGGTTCGGAGATCAAACAGCTGAAAGCCTTCGCGGAGTTTACACCCAAATTAAATCAGGTAATTGCTTTTGATTATTTGTACAATGGGAAAATTGAAAGTGTAAAAGAT
>JANPGT010000836.1:0-2023 GCA_031424135.1 Chitinophagaceae bacterium | reverse complement strand
CCGGCGCATGCCAAAGACGCCAGCAATGGTTTTGCAGAGTGTTTTTTACGGTTGTTTCCTGGTTTTTGCCTTTCCGGTAGCGGCTGTATTTATCATTGGTAGGGATTAATTGATGCGGGTCATTCTCATAGTCGTACACCTGGGCTGTTTTAAACCACACATCGTCAACCCCAATCTCCGCGGCTAGTTTTTTAACGTCTTCTATCTGGTGCTCAAAGGGTTTAACCACCAGGAACTGGAAAATAATAAAAGGCGTATTACTTATCATTTCCCGCTTCCATTTTACCATATTTTTAGCGCCTTCCAGCACTTTATTCAACTGGCCTCCTACCCGGTATTGCTGGTACACGTCCTGCGTTGTGCCGTCAATAGAAATAATCAGTCGGTTGAGGCCGCTTTCAATGGTTTTTTGGGCATTGGCATCATTTAGATAATGCGCGTTGGTAGAAGTGGCGGTATAGATTTTTTTGGATGAGGCGTATTTTACCATGTCCAGGAACTTCGGATTCAGGTAGGGCTCTCCCTGGAAATAGAACACCAGGTAAAACAATTCCCTGTAAAGCTGGTCGATGGTTTCGGTAAAAAAGTCATTTTGCAACATGCCGGTGGGCCGGGTAAAAGCGCGCAATCCGCTGGGGCATTCCGGGCACCGCAGGTTGCAGGAAGTGGTGGGCTCAATGGAAATAGACACCGGAAAACCCCATTGCACCGGCCTGCCTGTCCATTTACTGACATAAAAACTACCCAGCACTTTTGCCGCATTCCATGCGCGGCGCGGCGTAAGCCTGGATAATAACTGAATGCTGTCACTAAAATTAAATCGCCCCATGAATACTGTAAAATTAACGCCGGATGTGCTATAAAACACATAAATCTTACTGAAAAATCACCCATATAACACTTTCGGTAGTATGAGGTCCCGGCAGTCATTATCGTGTCAGAGTGAAGGCAATCAGACATGTCCGGCCGGGCGGTCATCAGACATTAACACATATCTTGCCTGTATACACTGCCAGCGTTTATATTTGCAATTGAGCACTGAACAGATGGCAACCCGAAAAAAGAAAAAGACTTCCCGCAGTATTATATTGGTTGTATTGGTTTTTGCCGGCATGTCTGTTGCAGCATGGTGGTGGTACCGCTATCATGCTACCAATTTTGTTACCTACCCTGAGTTTGGGATTGCGGTTCCTTCCAATTATGAGATTCATGGCATTGATGTTTCTCACCACCAGGACAATATTAACTGGGACCTGGTAAGGAACATGCAGGTAAAAAATATTAAGATTGGGTTTGCCTTTATTAAGGCTACCGAAGGTATTGGCCGGGTAGACAGTCATTTTAACCGCAACTGGTTCAGGTCTAAAGACGCAGGGATATGCCGGGGTGCCTATCATTTTTTTCTTGCCAGCAAGAGCGGCAGGCTGCAGGCGCAGAATTTTATTGATGTGGTGGATCTGAAGCGGGGCGATTTACCACCGGTGCTGGATGTGGAGCAAACCTACGGCGTGCCCATAGACAGGCTGCGCAAAGAAGTGAAAGCGTTTTTACAGGTTACGGAACAGCACTATGGCGTAAAACCCATTATCTATACCAATGTAGATTTTTACAAACAATACCTGAATGGCCAGTTTGATGATTACCCGCTGTGGGTAGCGCATTACCTGCGGCAGGATACACCCCGCATTAAACGCGACTGGATTTTTTGGCAACACAGCGAGGCAGGCAGGGTAAATGGTGTTTCTTATAAGGTAGATTTTAATGTGTTCAACGGGGACTCTGCGGCGTTTAAGAATTTGTTGATGGAGTGAATATTCAGCTATGAGCTGTGAGCCTGCTCACGTTAGTTAGAAATGGGCAGTCAATAAACTGGTGCACCCCGCCAATACCCTGGTAGGTGTCTCACTATCAGGAATTACCGGAACGCACACGCCCGAACGACGTTCAGTCGGGCGGGGATTTTTATGATTGTCAGGATGAATGAAGATAGCCGCTTTCTCCGCCGTTGTTGGTGTACTGAGTT
>JANPGT010000835.1:0-8659 GCA_031424135.1 Chitinophagaceae bacterium | reverse complement strand
ATCGCCATAGGTGTTACAGTTTTTAAAATTTGTGGTAGTTATGTTACCGGCTTCTGTGCTGCTATTGGGCATCGTTGCCCGTCCAGCCGCCATTCGGACGGGTGTTACTCTCTTCTGCTGCATCGCTTTACGCATCGCTTTTCACCAGACAACCTTTTACCGCGCCAAAGGTAATGATTTGAGAACATTCGTTAGTACATGAGCTTTGAACCTTTTTACCGTTCCAGGACAAAGTCCTGAAAGAACATAATAAGTACGAAGTCAAAGACTTCGCAGCGCACCATTTACCGCAAAAATGAATGAGTGCCAGATTAAATTCATCAGGTACTTTGCAAAGCGTGGGCTATGTCCTGGTGGCTTCCTCTAATTGGGGGAAGCCGGAAGGGGGCCGTCATTCACCCAGAATAAACTTTCGCAGCAGGTTCAACGCATTCATAGTCGTAATCTCGATATTCCTGGCCCTGTCGAAACGAAAATTGAATAGCTGGGCAGTGATTTTTTCTTTGCTGCCTACGGCCACCCATACCATGCCCACGGGTTTCTCCGGAGTAGCGCCACCCGGACCCATAATGCCGGATACTGCAATGGCATAATCTGCTTTTATCTGCTGCAATACCCCTTTTACCATACCGGTAACCACATCTTCGCTTACGGCACCCACTGTTTCAAAATAGCCATGTGGCACTGCCAGCAGGCTTTCCTTTACTTCATTGGCATAGCTTACAATACTACCTTTAAAATAAGCACTGGAACCTGCATGCGCCGTAATGCGGTGGGCAATATAGCCGCCGGTACAACTTTCGGCGGTGGCCATGGTTTTGTTTTTTGCCAGTAACAGTTGGGCAATCACGGTTTCCATCGGCTCATCCTTATCGGTTACCAGTACATCAGGTAGTTGTTTTACCAATGTTTCAAACTGCGCCTGCACTTCGGGCTCGATAGTTTCCTTTACGTCCCCTGTACCGGTGAGGCGTAAACGTACCATACCGTAATTGGGCAGGTAGGCCAGTTTTATATGCGCTGGCAGGGCTTCTTCAAAATCCTTGATGCGTTCTGCCAGGAAGGATTCGCCAATACCGAATGTAAGCAGCGTGCGCGAAACAATGGCTGCCATGGTAAAATGCGCCTGCAGGCGGGGCAGTACCAAATCGGTCATAATACCTTTCATTTCATGGGGCACGCCGGGCATGCTTACATATACTTTGCCTTCTTTTTCAAACCACATCCCGGGGGCGGTACCACGGGCATTGTGCAGCACGGTGCATACATCGGGTACTTCGGCCTGTTTCAGGTTGCGGTCAAGAAATGGGGGTGTTCTTTTAAATACTTTTTCAAACAGGTATTTTACATGTGCCAGCACTTCTTCGTCCACCACCAGTTTGCCCCCAAAATATTCGCAGAGCAGTGGTTTGGTGATGTCGTCGGCTGTAGGGCCCAGTCCGCCGGTGATTAAGATAATATCTGCATGTCTGCTTTCTTCGTCCAGTGCCTGCCATATCTCGTTCCAGCTATCGCCCACGGCTACCCGGCGTTTTACCCAAATGCCGGTCTTGTTCAGTTCCTGGGCCATCCATGCGCTGTTGGTATCAATGACCTGGCCAATTAGCAGTTCGTCGCCAATGGTAATAATAGAAGCAGAAGTGGGTTGCTGCATGCCGTTGTAATTAGGCAGCAAATATCTGGTGGAAATGGTTATAATCCAGTATCTGTATAAATTTCCTGCAGGGGCAAATGGAAATCGATGGTGCGGATAAAAAGGAAGGCTTCAGCATCACTGATATCTTCAAACATCCAGGCACCATCGGGTTGTTTGCGTGCCAGCTGGATGAATTTTTTAAGGGAATCAATCATAATATATTCCTGCAGGCTGGTTATTCCCTTGTAAAAAAATAGTTTCCTGCCCTTGTCAATACCCCTGGTAGAAGGGGATAGAATTTCAAAAATAACAGATGGATTAAGTAAAGTGTCAAAAGTATCGTCCTCCAGTTGGGGTTCTCCGCATACAATTAAACCATCGGGATACATATAGGCATCCTGTGTTGGCGTGGTTACCCGCATGTCACCGGGTAAAATGGAACAGTTTTTTCCTTTTAACCAGGATCCGATATTTATCAGGAGGTTTGCCTGGATGCGGTTATGGTTAAGGCCGGCACCCGACATAGCCAGCACCTGTCCATCATAATACTCATGCTTTTCTTCTGAGGCCCTTTCAGCCAGCAGGTATTCCACAGGGGTAATATAATTGTATTTTAATGCGGGTTCTTTTACCTCATTTGCCATACCGTAAATTTAATTCTTTTAGATTTGAGCTGTAAACTTTAAGGATGAAAAAATACCTGTTTTTACTGTTTTGCTGTGTTGGTACCGGAGCCCTGGGGCAAACGGTGAAAGAAAAGTTGCAGGCGGCAGTACAGCAACTGGAAGCGGATGCGCAAATGCGGCATGCCATTATTGGCTTCAGCGTGGTGGACGCCAAAACCGGCGATTCGGTATTTGATCATAACGCACAGCTTGGACTTGCCCCGGCCAGCACCCAAAAAATATTAACCAGCTGTGCTGCTTTTGATATGCTGGGCAAGGGGTTTAGGTATACCACGTCCATCATGTATAAAAACCTAAAGGCCAGCCCATCGCGCAGCTATTTTGTCATCCAGCCATCCTGCGACCCCAGTTTTGGCTCGGCCAGGTTCGATTCTACTAAACCGGCAGCAATCCTGAAAAAAATCATCTGCGCCATCAAACAACAAAGAATTACCCCCATCTCTGCACAGTACGTAATACCAGACAGTGCCTGGGGCCATAATGCTATACCCGGTGGCTGGCTTTGGGAAGATATCGGCAATTACTATGGCACCCCCGCGCAGCCCCTTAACTGGATGGAAAATCAATACGACCTGGTACTTAAAACGGGCCGGAGAACCGGCGATAAGGTAACCCTGGTAACCACTAAACCTGCAGGACTGGCAAGTGATCTGCAGGTGAATGTGACAACTGCGGAAAAAGGATCGGGAGACAACAGCATTGTTTATCCCAATTATGGCGCAGCGCCTCCCAGCATGGAAGGTGAGCTGCCGGCGGGCGAAGACGCGTATATCGTGGGCGCGTCACTGGCAGACCCACGCGATGTTTTTATCCAGCAGATGAACAATACCATCAAAGGAGAAGGAATCAATATGTTTTATGGTTTCGACAATCATCCCCCCATGCTTTCTTTGCCGGATTCAATTTTTGATCTTATTCCCATATACAAACATGTTTCGCCGCCGCTGGACAGCCTCAATTACTGGTTCCTGAAAAAAAGCATTAACCTGTACGGCGAAGCATTTATAAAAACCATGGCTTTTCAAAAAAATGGCCTGGGCTCCACCGCAAAAGGTGTTGAGCTGCTGAAAGATTTCTGGGCAGACAATGGTATTGAGAAATCTGCCATCAATATATTCGATGGAAGCGGACTTTCTCCGCAAAACCGGGTAACCCCGGATGCCCTGGTAAAAGCGCTGCAATATGCCAAAACGAGGCCCTGGTTTACTTCTTTCTATTATGCATTGCCCGAGTACAATGGCATGAAAATGAAAAGCGGGTCCATTGGCGGGGCCCGTGCTGATGCAGGTAACCAAACAGCCAAAGATGGCAAACAAAATGATTTTTCTATTATCAATAATAATTATCATGGGGAAGCGGCAGCTGTGGTAAAGAAAATGTACGTGCTGCTGGATATTTTAAAATAACTTCCGGGCCTGTTCGTCTACTCTCCTAAACCAAATTTATTATGGCAACCCAACAACGCAGCAATCACTTCCGCTACATCCCCTTATGGCATTTTATTACTTCGGCCGCAATACTGGCGCTGTTGGTGGGCAGCATCATCAACCTTACGCATTCAGCTAAAGAAAATGTTTATTCTGCTTCGCTGCTGGTGCTGGCATCCATTATTTTGCTGAGTATTTTCTGGTATGCCCGCTGGTTTGCTTTAAGGGCACAGGACAGGGCCATCCGCGCAGAGGAAAACCTCCGTCATTTTGCACTTACGGGTAAATTGCTGGACAGCCGCCTCCGCCTGGGCCAGATCATCGCACTCCGTTTTGCCAGCGATGAAGAGTTTATTTCTCTAGCTAAAAAAGCTGCAGAAGAAAGTATCCGCCCCGGGGATATTAAGAAAAGTATTGTCAACTGGAAAGCTGATTATCACCGTGTTTGATTGTTTTAGTGAATAGTTTGAAAAGTTTTTAGTTCTTTCGCACCAAATAGCAGCAGGTAAAGATGGCCGGGCACAGCAAAATACAGCCGGGACACTTTCAAACTAAAAACTAAAAACTAAAAACTTTTACCTTAATTTCGATTTTTAATGCAACTAAGTACAAAACACCTTCTTGGCATTAGAGAGCTTACTCCACAGGATATTCAACTCATTTTAGACACTGCCACCCAATTTAAGGAAGTATTACAGAGGCCCGTCAAGAAAGTGCCAACGCTGCGCGATGTAACCATCGTAAATCTGTTTTACGAGAATTCTACACGTACCCGGATGTCTTTTGAACTGGCAGAGCGCAGGCTTAGTGCCGATGTGCTCAATTTTGCGGCCAGCAATTCTTCTGCCGCCAAAGGCGAAACCCTGCTGGACACGGTAAACAATATACTTTCCATGAAAGTAGACGTGGTGGTGATGCGGCACAGTGCCAGCGGCGCGCCGCATTTTCTGGCCAAACACATTCCTGCTGCTATTGTAAATGCCGGAGATGGTATTAATGAACACCCTACACAGGCATTACTGGATGCTTTTTCCATCCGTGAAAAAACGGGCAGCCTGGAGGGAAAGAAAATTGCCATACTGGGCGATATTATGCACTCGCGGGTGGCCCTCAGCAATATTTATTTACTGAAAAAAATGGGGGCCGAGGTAATGGTAGCCGGTCCGCCCACTTTGATACCCAAATACATGCAGCAGGCTTTTGACGTACGGGTAGAATACAACCTTAAAAAAGCCCTGCAGTGGTGCGATGTGGCCAATGTGCTGCGCATTCAGCTGGAAAGGCAGAACCAGGTGTTGTTTTCATCGCTGCGCGAATATAACCTGGCCTATGGCGTAAAGAAGGAAATGCTGGATGAACTGGGCAAAGAAATTGTAATTATGCACCCGGGACCCATTAACCGCGGCGTAGAAATAGACAGTGATGTGGCCGACAGTAAGCAATCCATCATTCTGCAACAGGTAGAAAACGGTGTGGCGGTACGAATGGCGGTGTTATATTTACTGGCAGGAGGCAAAAGTGGGAATTAGGGATCAGGAATTTGGAATTGGGCGTTTGCCATGTAACGCTTGCCAAAAAAGTAATTACTATTTTGTTTGGCTGCCGTATTTAAAGTCCAATTCCTAATAGCCAATTCCCAATTCCAGCAAAACCTTATCCCAGAGAGTCATCATCATTTCACCACAAGAAAACAATTATGGAGAAGATCTGCCTGTTCCCCGGTACTTTTGATCCGCTTACGCTGGGTCATGTAGACATCATTAACCGCGCATTGCCTTTGTTCGACAAGATTGTGGTAGCAGTGGGTATCAATGCAGCCAAAGCGCCCATGTTTTCTCCTGAACAAAGGTTGCTGTGGATACAGGAGATATATGAGCATGAACCCAAAATAGAAGGCGCCGTATACAAAGGGCTTACCATTGACTACTGCAAACAGATAGGCGCCCAGTTCATACTCAGGGGCATCCGTTATGTGAGCGATTTTGAGTATGAAAAAACCATTGCCGACGCCAACCGGGCCATGGACAAAAATATTGAAACCATCTTCCTGACGGGGGAGCCTAAATATACTTCGGTGGCTTCTACCATTGTCAGAGATATCCTGCGTAACTACGGGGATGCTTCGCCTTTCATTCCTGATGTGGTCATTGCTTCTTTAAAGCAGCACAGTTAATTTCAGTTGTATGAGTATATGGTTTAAAAAAGAATTATCACTGGCCGATCTTGCTGAACTGGGCAAAGGCACCATGGGTGAGCATATTGGTATTGAATGGACGGAATTGGGCGAAGATTTTTTATCGGCCCGTATGCCGGTAGATCACCGCACCCGCCAGCCTTACGGCCTACTGCATGGCGGCGCTTCTGTAGCCCTGGCCGAAACCCTGGGCAGCGTAGCCGCGGCCATGGTGGTGGATGATACAAAGTTCTATTGCGTGGGACTGGATATCAATGCCAATCATGTGCGCAGCGCCCGGGAAGGTTTTGTTACCGGTATGGCAAAGCCCCTGCATATTGGCGCCAGCACGCAGGTTTGGGAGATAAAAATTTACGACGAAAGAGAAAAGCTGGTCTGCGTCTCCCGCCTTACCGTAGCCATTCTTAAACTCAATAAGATCAGCAGCAGTATATAGTAGTACGGAGATTTTTAGTACTTGGTATGAAGACGTTTAGCGAAACCGTGTTTGTATATCGAATATTATATACATTCATAGCCGGCAACAGGATCGCGGGAGCCTAACAGTTTACAGCTAGCCGCTCACATCTTTCTCCAGCACATCTTTTACAGACGGAAATGTATTCTTCAGCAATTCAGGCAACTGTGCAGCAGGTACCCAACGCGCTTCTGCAATGTCTTCCTCTGCCTGCGGTATCAGAGATTGTGCTTTATGAATGGCCATCCGGTACCAATAGCTTTCCTTTAAAATGAATTTTCCGCTTTCGTGATAGGTATGGTAGGTGGTGAGCAGATGCTCCTGCAGGAGGATTTTTTTGAGGCCGGTTTCTTCTTCTACTTCACGTATGGCACATTGTTCCAGTGTTTCTCCCGGGTCCAGTTTTCCTTTGGGCAGATCCCATTTACCACGCCTGAATATCATCAGTTTCTCATCATCAGGATTACTTACCAGTCCACCGGCTGCCTGTACAATGGTAAATTTTTTCCAGAAAGCTTTTTTCAGCTCATCCAGGTTGCTGTGCAGAAAAATGCCTGCATGAATTTTCTGCAATTCCATTTCATGTATCATCGATTTCACTGTATGCACAGAAAACTCATCAATTGACACTGCATCGTCATGGTGCAGGTAAGGCTCAATTTCAGGTGCAATCGCATCGCAAAGAAACAGGGGCTTATCATTAAAGTAGATCTTGATATACATAGACAGCAGGTAATAATGCCTTCCTTCTCAGGAGAGGGGGTGGTAAATGGTTTTGCGGCACAAGTTACTTACTTGCGTGTATTTACCGCCTAAGCATTCAGGAAGATCATGCATGTCATACCCGGCGCCTCCACTGACTACTCACCACTCACGTCTCCCGCATCCCGCCTTATCTAGTCCGCCCCGGCTATGGGCCGCAGCAACCACTGGTACCAATGCAAATGTTTTTTGTAACCGGGTGGATAGCGGCACGTCTAACCTTCAGGTGTAATTGCTGCCATTTATCAATAAAATAAACCATCCCACACAAAACAATGTTCTTTGTATTACACAGTACTTACTTTTGAAGCGTAATATAAAAAACAAAGTACTAACCAATATAAAATTACTTTTATGAAGAAAATGATGAGTTTGCTGGTAATCATGAGTTTAGCCTTGATTAGCCAGGCTCAGACCCCCAATGGAAAGATTACTGGCCATGTTATAGACGGTAGCGAAAAGACCATTGCAGCGGCCACCATCACACTTTTGAAGGCCAAAGATTCCTCCGTTGCAAAAATGAGCGCTGCCAATAAGGAGGGCGATTTTGAATTTGACGGCATCGCCGAAGGCAAATACCTGGTGACGGTTTCTGCCGTTGGCCATAAAAAAGCCTTTTCTGATGTAATAGAAATCAGCGAAGCAAACCCGGTGGTTGCTTTAAAGACCATCGAGCTGGTACCCACTTCAAAAGATCTTGCCGGTGTTACCGTTACTGCCCGTAAGCCCCTTATTGAACAGCATATTGACAGAACCGTGGTTAATGTAGAGGCAGCGGTATCCAATGTGGGTGCTACAGCGCTGGAAGTATTGGAAAAATCGCCCGGCATTACCGTAGATAAAGATGGCTCCATCAGTTTGAAAGGAAAGCAGGGCGTGCAGGTATACATAGACGGAAAACCTTCTTACCTCAGCGGTGCTGACCTGGTAAACCTGTTAAAGAACATGAACGCCAACCAGCTGGAGCAGATTGAAATCATGACCAATCCGCCTGCTAAATACGATGCGGCCGGCAATTCAGGCATTATTAATCTGAAAACAAAAAAGAATAAAGCCAAAGGATTTAACGGCAGTGCTACTGCTGGCTATTCACAGGGTGTTTACTGGAGAACCAATGAAAGCCTCAATCTTAATTACCGCAATGGCAAATACAATGCTTTCATGAACTATAGTTTCAATAAAAACAACAGCTTCCAGGAACTCACGATTCACCGTACTTACAAGGATACTGATGGCAAAACGGTGAAAGCCATGTTCGACCAGGTAGCATTTATGCCCCGCAATAACATCAACAACAGCCTGAAATTTGGTATGGATTTCTTTGTAGACAAGAAGACAACGCTTGGATTTGTGGCCAGCGGTTTCCTTAATCCCGAAAATGAATATAACTACAATACATCTTACCTGAAGGATGCCAATGGCGGGGTAGATTCTATTGTTAAGTCAACCAGCACCAACCACAACAAATGGAAAAACGGGTCTGTAAACCTCAATTTC
>JANPGT010000834.1:0-3120 GCA_031424135.1 Chitinophagaceae bacterium | reverse complement strand
GTTACCTGTAATGTAAACACATACACACCCTGCACCAGGTTACTCAGCGCTGTGCTGGCAGCAGCTGTATTTGCAATAGTATAGGTAGCCGGACCGCTGGTCTTGCTCCATGCATAAGCAGCAATGCTGCCATCTGCGTCGCTGGAAGCAGTTCCGTTTAAAGTGGTGCTGTTGGTGGGTAATGTAATCGCAATATTGCTGCCTGCATTGGCTACGGGAGACTGGTTAGCCGCCGCATTTACTGTAATTGTTACAGTAGAAGATGCGGTAGCACCTGCATTGTCTGTTACCTGCAATGTAAACACATACACACCCTGCACCAGGTTACTCAGCGCTGTGCTGGCAGCAGCTGTATTTGCAATAGTATAGGCAGCCGGACCGCTGGTCTTGCTCCATGCATAAGTAGCAATGCTGCCATCTGGGTCGCTGGAAGCAGTTCCGTTTAAGGTGGTGCTGTTGGTGGGTAATGTAATTGCAATATTACTACCTGCATTGGCTACAGGAGACAGGTTAACCAAAGGATTAACTGTGACGTTTACGTTTGAAGTAGTTGATAAACCATGATTGTCTGTAACAGTAAGTGTAAATACATAGGTACCCTGTACCAAACCGGTTACCAATGTTGTATTTGCCAGCGGCACATTTATGGTACCACCACCACCAGCAGGTCCGCTGGTTTTAGCCCATGAATAAGAACTGATAGTGGCTCCATTGGTCCCTGTTCCCGTACCTGTAAGTGTAACAGTGCTCAGCGGCAACGTGATAGTTTGAGCCGTTCCCGCGTTGGCGATGGGTGGCGTATTGGTAACAGTGCCGCGTTTATAACTCAAAAACCACTCATAAAGATTAGGATTGGCGGTAAAACTTGTGGTGCTTCCGCCCACATTTACCGTTCTGGTGATATGCCCTGTATCGTAGGCGTTTATCCACGCCCCTCCGTGATTACCTGTTTGGTAATAAGTAAATTTGCCTGCAGGCGAAATCGGACAACTTTTGGAAATCTGTTCATAATGCTGCGTAGCCCCCACATTTACTACCCCATCATCCATGCTGTGAAATGCCCAGATAGGTAAATTATAGGTGCCGATGGTACCGCAAAAAGCAGCGTCATTACCCTGCTGTGTTCCGCAAACCGGTGCTGCTGCCGCTATGCCTGCATCGAATGTTGGATCCCAGCTGTCTGTAATAGCACCCCAAACGCCGCCACCGCCCAGGCTTAAACCGGTAACATAAATACGGTTCGGATCAATCTGCAGGTTGGCCTTTGCGTAGTTGACCATCTCTTTTACATAGTAAGATGGCCAGTAACCATAAGAAGCACTTAGCTGCGGTGACAGTACTACAAAAGAAGAAGTTTGTCCGGCTACGGTAAAGCGCATGGTGGCACCTTGCGAACAATAAAGTGGTATAGCGTTATTAGCAACGGAATAAATCTGAGAGGTACCATTTCCCCTTTCACCTATGCCGTGCAAAAAAATAATTAAAGGGTGTAATTGTGTACCATAATCAGAAGGTCTGAATTCAAGAAACCCTATACGGCCATCAGGTGAAGTAGCGTTGGGAATCTGTTTGGCAACCTGTTGTGAAAACAAAAATGAGGACTGGAAAATCAGCAACAGTAAGAAACATAAAGATCTTCTCCTCAGTAAGTAGAGTTTAAGCTCCATAAGAATCGGTTTTCGGGTTAGGATAAATTGGATTTAAATAAGTTTCCGGGCATTTACAAAGCAAATTCCTTACCAAAAACACCAATAAAGTAATAGTAAAAACAGCAGCCATTCCTAATCAGGTAGTTTTAAAGCAGTTAGAATAATAACAATTATAATTTCCAATAGTACGGCGGGGCGGAAAGCAAAAGGCGTTGGATCTCAGTAATATGGATATCAACTAAACCCGTAATCAGGGCTTAATGGAAATTAATGTCTAAACGCTTTTATAGGGAAAGTGGTGATTCCAACAAAATAAAGACCAAAAAGGCAGAATTGGGCCGTGTGGATAAACTTGTGGAAAAAAAAGCAACTAAGGCTTAAAAGCTTTGGGCGTGTGGAGGAACTCTTTTCGCCCCGATTTCACCTTAAACAGGGCCTTTAGCATGGCAATCATCAGTGCGGGCACCTGCAGCACAGCTTTTATGGTGGTAAGATTATAAAACCGGGCCGGAACAGACAATACTAAAACCACAGCGTAGGCAATAATTATTGAGTACCAATAAACAGCCGGGGGTGCAATAAGCTGGAAGGAAAAAAACCATTGAAAAAGCAAAAGAATGAAATGCAGACCCAACACCATTATCAGCAACAAACGGGGCAAAATCAGGTTTTGAAAGAATTTACAAAAATAACTGAGTGTACGTGGCGCCCCTTTCATATCCGCATCAAAAAACCGTTTTACGTGGTCTACCTGTGCCTCCAGCCAACGCACCCGTTGTTTTTCAAAAACACCCGCATCAGCCACCTTCTCGTCGTACACATAGGCATCTTCAATGAAATGCATAAAGATCTTTCGTTTCATTAATTGCATGTCAATTTCCCGGTCTTCTCCCGGGTTGTTCAGAATAGGGGCTGCATTAAATATTTCCTTCAATAAACTAAACGAAAATGCCATCCCTGAGCCGACCGGTGCAGCGGCAATGCCCAGTACTGCCGGCCCTCTCCGGAAGAGGTTGATATTGATTTCTTCGCTGATGGCATCCAGCAACGCAACAGGTGTTTGCTGGTTTTTGGCGGTACGGTGACATTGCACTGCCTGGCATCCCTGCTGAAAAGCATCATTTATCTTTTCCAGGCAATCGCTGCCCATTATATTATCTGCATCCAGTATCACGGCTATGTCAAAACTGTCTGCATCCAGGTGCTGCAATGCCGCGTTCACCGACCTTGATTTCATGTTTACGTCAACTTCCAGCACGGTTACAGGCAGTAGCCGCAGCTGGGCAATGGTGGCGGGCTGCAGTTTATCTGCTACTACAATTATCTTGTATTTACCGGCCGCATAATTATGGGACGATGCATTACGGGCTGTATCAATAATTACAGCATCTTCCCTGAAGGCGGGTATAATAACGGCAATATTTTTTTTCACAGCATTTATTCCATAGGCGGGCAATCTGCCCAGCCTGCC
>JANPGT010000833.1:0-4210 GCA_031424135.1 Chitinophagaceae bacterium | reverse complement strand
TGACCGGTTTACAGTTCCGCCCTGATGGCGTAACGCCTATTACGGTTACAACTACCAATAAAGGATACGACCAATTCTATACGGGTCCCAGTCCTTCAGCACCCTACACCTACCAGGTAAACCTCACGCCCAATATTGTTCTCCGGCAAAGTGAGGCCTCTTTTGATGCCGGTAACGATGAGATTGCCTGGAACATGGGTTACCGCAATATCAAGTTTTATCCGGATGCAACATCTTTGTCACGGAACCAGAACAATGATCAGCCAGTGTTCCGTTACTCAGATATTATACTGATGAAAGCGGAAGCCATACTGCGCGGCGGTACACCTACCGGCGGCGCTACTGCTTTGTCACTGGTAAACCAGCTCAGGGCCGTTCGTACTACTGCTGCTCCGCTGGCAAACCTAACCCTGGATTACATGTTTGCCGAACGCAGCCGCGAATTTGCATGGGAAGGATGGCATCGCAATGATGTGATCCGGTTTGGAAAGTACGAAGGCAAATGGGGGTATAAGACAGACGCAAATACCTATAAACGCATTTTCCCCATCCCTGCGGTTGCATTTGCTACAAACCCAGCCCTTGTGCAGAACCCAGGTTATTAATAGCAGGGAATTATTATATGTGCTATAGCTTACTATAAAACCCCGGGGTCTTTTGCTCCGGGGTTTATTTTTGGTATACCGGCATATTGCTGAAAAATGCTGTGGTGTATTTTAATGCGCCGAAGAAGGCATCGCAAGTGATTGCATAAATGACTCCATGCTGCGCGTATCATAGTTGGCAATGCCCTCATGTCTTTGTACCATCACCCCTTTGGCATCAATGATAATTGTAGTGGGCAAACTGCCGCCATAAAGATTTTCGGGCACGGGTCCTGTAACCCTGTACACCGGCAAATCGTACCCATGCTTTTTCATGAATGCCGCTGCCGCCGGAAGATCACTGTCCGCATCCACCAAGATAAATATGAATTGTGGATCTGCTTTCAATTTGTTGTACAATGCATTGATGGAGCCCATTTCAGCAATGCAGGGCGGGCACCAGGTAGCCCAGAAATTAATGAAAAGCACCTTGCCTCTTAGTTCGGCAGTGTTAATGCGGGTTCCGTTGCTGTCTGCAAAAACCAGTGGAATGGCTTTGCTGTTGCTGCGGGCAGGGTCTTTTGCGGTACCAGCGTTAAATACACCTGTAAGCATGAATGCCTTCAGCACAAAAGCTTTTGCGCCGGGATTGAACAGCAGCAGGGCGAAAACGGCCAGTATCAGTATAGTGGAAAGATTTTTTTTCAGGAACTGTTGCAAGTGTTTTATTTTTTTTCTGGCGACAGAATATACCCATTGAAACTTATAGACTGGCGGTTATTGCTCATTACCTGCAGCGATGCAGTGCCGTTGCTGAAAATGCTCAGCTGCATTTGCTTTACATCCTGGGCGTCTTTAAACTTAATGGATACATTCCAGCCTCCTTTTTTCTTTTCAGTAATGCTGTAGTCAAAATCTTTGGAGGTAAACTGGATGCCGCCCGGACTGCCGAGAGGTGCACTGTAGGCGCGTCCAAAATAGGGAAGATCGGAAATGATCTGGTCTTTTGTTACCCGCAGTTGATCGTTGTTGTTCAGTTGCCGCAGCCTGCCGCCCAGCGGTGTAACTGTCTGCGCCCTGAAATTATATAACTGCGCGGTTACCATCTCTTTGATACCGGCATCCCTGGCGGAGTCTTTTTTATTTTGTGCAGCTGCAAACTGTGTTTGTGCCAGCAACATGGCAAATACTGCAATAAAGGACAGGAAGAAATATTTTATTTTCATACCAGCTTTTTAAATTAAGAAGAAAACATGCCTGCTTTGACAGGAATGATTAAAATTACAGTTGATAATGATGGTATCACTAATTTACCTACTTTTCAGTGCACTAAAATCATTCCGGATAACCGGGAATAGCCGCCGTGTTTCATTTTTTGTGAAATCGTTAAGCAGGCGGTAACCCCGTTTACAAAATTATAACATGAAAAATACATCAATTATTTGTGCATTGCTGATGGCTGCTGGACTTTTGAACGGTCAGCAAACACCGGGCAAAGTGACTTCCGGCAACCCGCTGTTTCCCGGCTGGTATGCAGACCCTGAAGGTGCGATATTTAATAAGCAGTATTGGGTCTATCCCACTTTTTCAGCACCTTATGGTAAGCAGGTTTTCCTGGATGCATTTTCTTCGCCCGATTTAATCAGCTGGACAAAACACGCTGCCATTGTGGATACTGCTGCCATCAAATGGGCGAAGCGTGCCATGTGGGCGCCGGCCATTGTACAAAAAGGGAAAAAATATTTCCTGTTTTTCGGCGCCAATGATATTCAGAGCGATTCCGAAAGCGGCGGTATTGGTGTAGCCGTGGCAGATGCGCCGGGTGGTCCTTTCAAAGATTACCTGGGCAAGCCCCTGGTAGACAAATTTCACAATGGTGCGCAGCCTATCGACCAGTTTGTTTTTCATGATAAAGACAACAAATATTACCTCATATACGGTGGATGGGGGCATTGCAATATTGCCCGCCTGAAAGATGATTTTACCGGCTTTATCCCCTTTGATGATGGCAGTATCTTTAAGGAGATTACGCCCGATAAATACGTTGAAGGTCCTTACATGTTTATACGGAATGGCAAATACTATTTTATGTGGTCAGAAGGCGGATGGACCGGGCCTGACTACAGCGTAGCCTACGCGGTATCCGATTCGCCCTTTGGTCCTTTCAAACGCATCGGAAAAATTTTGCAGCAGGACACCGCGATGGCCACCGGTGCCGGGCATCATTCTGTAATTAATGTGCCTGGCAAAGACAAATGGTTTATTGTTTACCATCGCCGGCCCCTTACAGAAACGGATGGCAATTCAAGGGTAACCTGCATAGAAAATATGTATTTTGATGCCAATGGTTTAATAAAGCCTGTGGTGATTACCAAAGAGGGGGTTGCGCCTTACCGCCTTAAATAAATATCCGGCATGCCATGAAAATGAAACGGGGTATCAGTATAGTTTACCTGCTGCTGTCTATTGCGGCGCATGCTCAAAGCAAGTCAGACAGTATTAACCTTAATACCGTGCTGTCTTCTTTGTATGACGTATCACAGCTGCCAAAATACCTTGATAAAACTTACAGCGGACAGGTATCCAGCTACGACACTACCGGGGGTAATGATGATGGCTTCAGTGGCAAGTATTCTTTTCTGCGCCGGAACGCCGACAGCACCCTGGTATTGTTTGACGTAAAAGGACCCGGTGTGATTAACCGTATCTGGACGCCAACCCCCACAGATGATACACTTGATTTTTATTTCGACGGGAACCCTCAACCGGGGCTTTCGGTAAAGTTCAGCGATCTGTTCTCCGGTAAACAGTTCCCTTTTACCGCGCCGCTCTGTGGCAACGACCTTGGAGGCTTCTATTGCTACTTTCCCCTTCTTTTTAATAATGGCTGCACCGTTGTAGCAAGGGGAAAAAAAGTACAGTTCCACCAGTTTGGGTACCGGCTGTACCCGCCGGGCACCTTGGTGCAGACTTTCCCAGGCCGCTTGACAACGGATGAGTTGAAAGCCTTGCAAAACATCGACCGTGTTTGGAGTAACGGTAAATTGGGCAACCTGCCGCTGCTGAACGGTTCACCTGATGCGTTACGGACTGTTTCTAAGCAATTTGAATTACTTCCCGGTCAGTCAACCCTTATTTTTAACGCAGTGGAAGGTGGTAGAATTGAAGGTATTGAATGCAGTCCCACAGCTGCCTTTGAAGGTTTGTCTAAACTGGTAGACATTGAAATTACATGGGATGATGATACAAGGCCTGCGGTCTATTGTCCGCTGGCGGATTTTTTTGGATATGCGTTTGGTAGGCCTGCCATGCAAAGCCTGCTGCTTGGTACAAGGGACAATATCAATTACAGTTATTTCCCGATGCCATTTGACAGAAAAGCAAGTATCCGTTTACGTTACAGAAAGGCGTTACCCGGCGATCCCGCTCCCCGGCTTTCTTTCAGTACTCGTATTTATTTCAATAAGCGTAAAAGAGTTCCTGCCGAAGAAGGCCGGTTTTATACTTCCTGGAACCGGGTAGCCAATATCGGCCAGCCCCATGTTTTTTTACAAACCAAAGGCCGCGGACATTACGTTGGAACGCTGTTACAGGCACAGGGCCTGCAGCCGGGTATGACGTATTTT
>JANPGT010000832.1:0-2280 GCA_031424135.1 Chitinophagaceae bacterium | reverse complement strand
TCTTCCAGGCCATTGCTCATGTAACGCAGTTCTTCCAGGTAGCTGGGGCTTACCGTGGTTACTTTCCAGGCGCATTTAATACCGCTGGCCAGGGGGTTGATGGCATTTTTCCAGTCAAGGTTCCCGTATTTCCATCCATCCCAATGAGGAATATAGTGGGCTTTGTCCCAACCCATCCAGCCCTGGTATTGGGCATTGTGTATGGTAAGTACGGTAGGTATGGTACGCAGCTGCTGGTAGTCGTAGCAGGACTGCATCATAAAAGGAATCAGCCCAGTATGGTAGTCATGCACATGCACCACATCCGGATGGTGCTTCCACTGAGCCACCCAATCTACTACGGCAATCTGGAAAGAAGTAAAACGTTCGGTATCGTCTGCGTAGCCATATACTTTTTCACGGTCCAGCAGGCCGTTGATGTCTACCAGGTATAAATCAAACCCCAGTTTATTGGTCTTTTCTTTGATGACGGTATATTCAAACCAGGTATTGCCCAGCGAGGCCCCAGCTTTATGCACTACTTCCCACTGATTATCGTATAAAAATTTAGTGCGGTACATGGGCATTACCACCTTAGCCACATGGCCCAGCAGGGTTTGGTATTTGGGAAGCGCTCCTACCACATCTCCCAATCCGCCGGCTTTGGCTACGGGGTAACATTCTGCTGATACGTGCAGTATCTCCATTCTGGTGGTTTTGAAATTGTTGCGTTGAATTTATGAAGGTTTTTGATTGGTTGTTGCAAGTGGCGAAAATATTTTTTCGCGGGTGCAACAATGACCCTGCCACTGATGATGGAGAAATCATTACAAAACCTATCTTTAAGCCCCTTAATCAGTAACTGCAATGTCAATTATTGATGCTATTTTGCAACGCTTAACAAAACTTCCTACTTTTAAAAACTTAATTACTTAATTGATTGCACATGAGTCAAACCAAACAACCTACTAATTACGGAGCATTGGGTACGCTGGTAACAGTGTTCTTTTTCTGGGGCTTTATTGCCGCGGGTAACAGTGTATTCATTCCTTTTTGCAAACATTATTTCCATTTAGATCAGTTTCAGAGCCAGTTAATCGATTTTGCATTCTATACTGCTTACTATATTGGTGCATTGGCTTTGTTTGCCTACGGCGCTTTTGGTGGCAAAGACCTGGTAGGCAAATGGGGGTTTAAGAAAAGCATTGTATACGGTTTGTTGTTCTCTGCACTGGGGGCAGCGGCTATGATTATAGCGGTTAATGCCAATACATTTGCCGGTATGCTGGCAGGCTTCTTTATTGTTGCACTGGGTTTCTCATTACAGCAAACAGCGGCACAGCCTTTTGCCATTGCACTGGGAGATCCTTCTACAGGCACCAGCCGGGTTAATCTTGGTGGTGGTATCAATTCGTTTGGCACAGCAATAGGCCCGCTGGTGGTGGCGCTGGCCCTTTATGGCACTACCGCCGCCATTACCGATGAAAAAATTGCCGCCCTCAGTCTAACTAAAGTAATTGTATTGTATATCTGCGTAGGTGCGTTGTTCATGGCAGCCGCGGCCATGTTCCAGTTTTCAAAAAAAGTGCCCTCCGGCATTATGATTGAAAAAACAGAAAAGGCCAACAAAGCCTTGTATACTTTATTAATCATGACAGGACTGCTTATCATGATGTTTGCACCCGTGTTCAGCAGTTATAAAACAGATCTTACCAACGCACCCGATGCAGAGAAACACGCCATGGAAGCCTACCGTTTAAAGTGGCTGATTGGTGCATTTGCTGTGGTGGTAATTGGCCTGCTGGTTGCACATTTCAGTGCTAAAAAAGACAGCAACGGATGGGGCGCCATGCAGTACCCGCAATTATTGCTGGGCATGCTGGGAATTTTCTTTTATGTGGGTGCAGAAGTGGCCATCGGCAGTAACCTGGGCGAACTCCTGAGACAGCCGGATTTTGGAGGGCTCTCAGCATCTGAAGCCACTCCTTATATAGGCATGTACTGGGGTAGTTTAATGATTGGCCGCTGGACAGGCGCCATCAGCGCTTTCAACCTGACAGAGAAAGCAAAATCTATACTGAAATTTGTAGTGCCCCTTGCAGCGTTTGTGATACTTATTGTTATTAATACCCTGGCGGATTATGATATGAAGCCCTTATATTATTACATCGTTTGTGTGCTGATACAGATAGCAGCCTTCTATTACACCAAAGACAAACCTGCCAGGACCCTGCTCACTTTCAGCTTACTGGGCGTAGCCGCAATGGTAATTGGGCTGATGACCACCGGCAATATTTCTAT
>JANPGT010000831.1:0-3446 GCA_031424135.1 Chitinophagaceae bacterium | reverse complement strand
CCTTGTGTTCCGTGGTAGTAGTGATGATATGGTTGCCCTTGCCTTTGTACATATCGAACACTCCTTTTAGGGCAAGATTATCTGCTTCTGTAGCGCCGCTGGTGAAAATAATCTCCTGTGGCACAGCACCTACCAGCGCTGCTACCTGTTCACGCGCATATTCCACCGCCTCTTTTGCTTCCCAGCCATAGGCATGGCTGCGGCTGGCGGCGTTGCCAAAATGCCGGGTAAACCAGGGCAGCATAGCTTCCACCACCAGCGGGTCGCAGGGGGTAGTGGCATTGTAGTCAAGGTATACCGGTAGTTGCAGCATGGTGTTCTTTCAATAATAAACACAAATTTACCCCAATTGGTTTTACTTTCAGCCGCTATAAACGGGATGCAACAGCTGGCGCAAAAATTTAACTAAATTGAGGCCGGGCTGGCGGGTAGCGTAGATTTTTGAAGAGAGTCATGCGCATTAAAAACCGGCCCCTGGCCACCAGTTATGATTAAAATAGAACATATTGGTATTGCGGTAAAAGACTTGTCGGTATCAATTCCCCTGTTTGAGCGGCTGCTGAACACTGCCTGTTACAAAACAGAAGCGGTTGCAAGTGAGCAGGTAAACACCGCTTTTTTTCAGCAGGCAGCTACAAAAATTGAGCTGCTGGAAAGCAGCAGCCAGGACGGGGTGATTGCAAAATACATTGGCAAAAAAGGCGAGGGGCTGCACCATATTGCTTTTGAAGTGGCGGATATTTATGCGGAGATGGCGCGGCTAAAGGCGGAAGGATTTGTATTGCTGAGTGAAACACCTAAACCGGGGGCGGATAACAAGCTGGTCTGTTTTCTGCATCCCAAAGAAACCAATGGGGTGCTGATTGAGCTTTGTATGGAGAGAAAGGAATTATTTTAAATTTTACATTTTGAATTTTAAATGGCGAAGGGAGGAATTCAAAATATATAATTCAACATTTAAAATAGCCTCCGGGAGAAAGGAATTATTTTACATTTTACATTTTGAATTTTAAATGACGGCGGCAGGAGTTCAAAATATATAATTCAACATTTAAAACAGCCTTTAGGCTTCCTTCTCTATCAATCCCAGTTTTTCTACTGCAATTTGTGCGGCTATTTGGCTGGCATCTTTTTTATTATAGGCCTTTCCCTCTGCTATTAACGCGCCATCTACTACAGCACCAATGGTAAACAGGCGGCGGCCGCTTTCTACGCGTTCGTCCATGGTTTCAAACTCAAGATTTTTGCCGTTCTTATTGGCCCAGCCATAGAGTTTGTTTTTGTGGTTAATTTCAAGCAGTTCCAGGTCGTCCATAAACAGGTAAGGAAGAATGATGCGTTCCATTACCCAGAGCTTGGTTTTGTTGAAGCCTTTGTCCAGGTAAACGGCGCCTACTACGGCTTCCAGGGTATTGCCAAAGATTTGGCTGATGCGGAGGGAATTATCGAATTTGTTGAAGTTGGTAATTTTTTTCAACCCCATTTTTAATGCAATATCATTCAGCGTGGTGCGGTTTACCATCTTGCTCCTCATTTCCGTGAGAAAGCCTTCCTCTTTGTAAGGGTATTTTTTAAAAAGAAAATCTGCTACGATGCTGCTGAGAATGGCATCGCCCAGGTATTCCAGGCGTTCGTTGTTTTCGTCGGCCATTTCTTTTACGGAACGGTGGGTAAGGGCCGCCTTGTACAGGGAGGTATTACCCGGTGTAAAACCAAGTACATTGCGCAATTGTTTTTTAAACGAAGGCGCTTTTTCGTTGCCGGGAAGAAATCTGTCTAAAAATGCCACAAGCTGCAATCTACATTATTTAATAAGATAAAGGAGACGATCGCTTTATTAAAGCGGTTGCCTGCAGTATAACGTTTACTGCTGTAATAAATTTTATACGGCCGGGCTTACTGGTATTTCTTCACAATTACCGCTGCATTATGTCCGCCAAATCCAAAGGTATTGCTCAAAGCTGCCCTTACAATTCTTTTCTGCGGTTTGTTAAAGGTAAAATTAAGTTGTGGATCCAGGAGGGGGTCGTCTGTAAAGTGGTTGATGGTAGGGGGAACAATATCGTGTACAATGCTTTTTATACAGGCAATGGCTTCAATAACGCCTGCTGCACCCAGGCAGTGGCCGGTCATGGATTTGGTGCTGCTGATGTTCAGTTTGTAGGCATGCTCACCAAAAACATGGGTAATAGCCTTTATTTCAGCGCCGTCGCCCAGTGGGGTAGAAGTACCGTGGGTATTAATATAGTCAATGTCTTCGGGCTTCATTTCGGCGTCTGCCAGTGCTGCCAGCATTACGTTACGGGCTCCCAGTCCTTCGGGGTGGGGGGCGGTAATATGGTGGGCATCTGCGGTGGAGCCACCGCCGGCAATTTCGCAATAGATTCGGGCACCCCTGGCAAGGGCGCTTTCAAGGGTTTCCAGCACCAAAATGCCACCTGCTTCGCCCATTACAAAGCCATCGCGGTCCTTGTCGTAGGGGCGGCTGGCTGTTTTGGGGTCATCGTTGCGTTCGCTCATGGCTTTCATGGCATTAAAGCCACCGATGCCGGCTTCAATAATCACGGATTCGCTGCCGCCTGACAAAATAATATCTGCTTTGCCGAGGCGCAACAGGTTAAAAGCTTCTATAATAGCATTGGTACTGGTGGCGCAGGCGCTCACCACGGCAAAATTGGGGCCGCGGAGGTTGTGGCGCATAGAGATATGGCCGGCTGCTATGTCCAGTATCATTTTTGGTATGAAGAAGGGGTTGAAGCGGGGAGTGCCATCGCCACGGGCAAAATCGGCCACTTCGCTCTGGAAGGTATTAATACCGCCAATACCGCTGCCAAATACAACACCTACCCTGTCTGGGTTGATATTGTCCTGGTTCAATCCTGCATCCGCCATTGCCTGGTCGCTGGTTACCAGCGCAAATTGGCTAAAACGGTCAATTTTTCGGGCCTCTTTCCGGTCCATAAACTGAACCGGGTCAAAATTCTTTACTTCGCAGGCAAAGCGGGTTCTGAATTTTGAGGCGTCAAACAGTGTAATGAAGCCGGCGCCGGACACACCATTCAGCAGTCCATTCCAATATTCATCAACAGTGTTCCCAATCGGCGTTAAGGCACCTATGCCAGTTACAACTACCCGTTTTAACTCCATATGACTTTGCGGGATTAATTAAGTGATAAATCCGCCTTCCTGCTTACGCGTTAGAAAGGCGGATCGTTCGTTCATTAGTTCCTCTATACAAGTCGGAAAAAGTCTTACTTGGCGTGTTCTTCCAAATAAGCAACAGCCTGTCCAACAGTAGTAATCGTTTCGGCCTGCTCATCCGGAATAGAAATATTGAATTCCTTTTCGAATTCCATAATCAGTTCAACGGTGTCCAGTGAATCGGCACCCAGGTCGTTGGTGAAAGAAGCCTCGTTGGTAACTTCTGCTTCTTCTACACCCAGTTT
>JANPGT010000830.1:0-1872 GCA_031424135.1 Chitinophagaceae bacterium | reverse complement strand
TCATTAACGGGTTGCCTGACGGCATTTCTTATTTTTAACGGAACCCCTGCCCGCATTTTTTTGGGTGATTCCGGCTCTACCTTCCTTGGCCTGGTTATGGCCATATTTTCTATTTTCCTTGTAAATGGAATTACAGGCAATGGGCCGATTTCAGGGATAGCGAAAGCAAATGGGTCCGCTGTTGCATTGATGATGGGTATCATCATAATTCCGGTTTTTGATACTGTCAGGATATTTTCAGTGCGCATTGTAATCGGTAGAAACCCCTTTGCAGCGGACCGCCAGCATATACATCACCGCCTGTTGGATGCCGGCTTTAGTCATTTACAGGCTGCCGGAATTTTATTGCTTGTAAATGTAGTATCAGTTTCCGCTATTGCGGGTCTCCGGCATTTAAGAGGTGAAATTGTTCTTCTAATTGTAACTGGGATTTTGGCTGTGCTTGATAATTGGCTTTCTGCACATAACAGGAGGACTAGCCGGAGTTATGTAAGCGAAATACCCGGAGTAAGCCAACACCAGACCAGACCGACGGCGGGAAATGTAAAGTTTCTTATTAAAAAATCAGCAATGCCGAAATCTACGAGGACAACTTTGCCTCATCAAAATGACTGATAGTCATCCCTAGGAATAGACTTTTTATGAGTAAACGTTTCTTTCAGTTTAAAATAAGGTATGGATAATTCAATTACAGGTGATCGAAAATGGACAGAAATTATCACGGCCAGGTCAAATATCTGGACCCTTAATTTTCACGAATTGTGGGAGTACAGGGACCTGTTATTGATCTGGATGCGGCGTGATATACTGGCAATTTATAAACAGACCATACTGGGGCCTGTTTGGTTTGTGCTGCAGCCTGTACTTACCGCAATTACTTATGTCTTTATTTTTTCCAGGGCAGGGAAATTTTCCACTATCGGGCTGCCGCCCGTTGTATTTTACCTGAGCGGCATTATCATATGGAGTTATTTTGCGGAATGCATTACCCGTACTGCTGGTTTTTTCAAAGATGGTGTTGCCATTTTTTCCAAAGTGTATTTCCCCAGATTGATCATTCCCTTATCACTGGTTCTTACCAACTTGGTAAAATTTGGGATACAGTTCCTGCTTTTCCTGTTAGTCTACTTTTATTATTATAGCACAGGCAATACCATAAGGATGAATACCAGTATGGCACTACTGCCTCTGCTGGTACTCATGATAGGAGGTCTGGGATTTGGCAGCGGATTGATTATTGCAGCGCTTACCACCAGGTACAAAGACTTTGTACACCTTATTACGTTTGGTGTTCAGTTGATGATGTTTGCTTCCCCCGTCTTTTTCCCGGTCACTGAAATTGGCGCTGGCGGCTACCGAACTTTTATCCTTGCCAATCCTGTTTCGGGCATTATTGAAGCTTTCCGCTATGGATTTACAGGTAAAGGGTATTTCAGCTGGGGCTTACTGGCCTATGACGGGGCTTGCATGTTGCTGCTATTGCTCCTGGGCATTTTGCTATTTAATAAAGTGGAAAAGGATTTTGTAGACAATATTTAATGCTGTTTTTTTTAACCCGCGTCAATGATAAATGTAACCAGGCCTTTCCTGCCGCCCATTGAAGAATACAAATCTTATATCGATCAGATCTGGAGCAGGAACTGGTTGACAAATAACGGACCATTGGTAAATGAACTGGAGTTAAGGCTGAAGGAATTACTGAAAGTTGATCATCTGCTGTACCTGAACAACGGAACAATAGCACTGCAGATTGCCATTAAAGCACTGGGTTTGAAAGGAGAAGTCATCACTACTCCTTTCAGTTATGTAGCCACCACCTCCTCCATTATTTGGGAGGGCTGTACACCGGTCTTTGTAGACATCAATGCTGAG
>JANPGT010000829.1:0-6841 GCA_031424135.1 Chitinophagaceae bacterium | reverse complement strand
GCATATACTTTTCAGAGCCCGGTGTAATTACTTTGTCTAAAGTGATATGTCCAACCCCACAGATATCATACATGTTGTTAACTTATATAGATGACTGCCTGTTCGTCAGGCAAAATGCAAATATACTAAGTAGATGCGTATCTTTTAACCGGGTACTTGTCTCAGTTTGAGGCCCCTTTTTTAACCATGGAGGCCGGCTGGCAGGGGATAACATGGGGAAATTTCTATTGAAATTAGACGGGAATTTTATCTGGCTGGCAGTATTGGGATTTTTCGAAGCGGTGTAAACACTTATGGGTATCTGTCGCGGCCGTGTACCTGAACCAGCGGCAAGATGCCATCAGGCACAGAAAACCTGTTTAAACGGTTACTTTAGGCTGTGTCCGGGTGACACCATGGCAGTCCTGCACAAAACCCCTTTCATTCTTTTTTTAATCAGCGCTGGTGGCCTATATTGTTGCTCCATTAAGTTTTTGCACCCCCATTCATCTGTAAATAATAAATAAGCCAATATGAAGCATGTCTCACTGGTAATGAAAGGCCTGGTATTGCTGGCCATCATTTCCTCAAATTTTTCCTGTACCAATGAAAACAGCGGCAAAGCAAAACTGCTGGTGTTCAGCAAAACGGCAGGATATCATCACGAATCCATTGCGGATGGCAATGCCGCCATTGCCAAACTTGGCAGCCAGAACAATTTTGACGTAGATACCACTACCAATGCGGCTATGTTTAATGAAGACAGCCTGAAGCAGTATGCAGCAGTGGTTTTCTTAAGTACTACCGGCGATGTGCTGGACAATTTGCAGGAAGCAGCTTTTGAAAGGTATATCCAGGCTGGTGGCGGTTACATGGGTATTCATGCGGCGGCAGATTGCGAATACGACTGGGGATGGTACGGACGCATGGTGGGCGGTTATTTTATCAGTCATCCCGGTATCAACGATACTTTTCCAAATGTGCAGGAGGGGGTGTTTAATGTAGTAGATCAAAACAATGAAGCCACCAAACACCTGCCCAAAGAATGGAAACGGAAAGATGAGTTTTACAGTTTCAAGAAGCTGAGCAAGGAAACAAAAATACTGCTGACCGTAGCTGAGAAAACCTACCATGGTGGTGTTAACGGAGATAATCATCCAATGGCCTGGTACCACGACTACGATGGTGGCCGCGCTTTCTACACCAACCTTGGTCATACCAAAGAATCGTATACAGAAGAAAACTATCTGAAGCATATACTGGGCGGCATACAATATGCCATTGGCGGCAATAAGAAACTGGATTATACAAAAGCAAAAACACAAATACCGCCGGAGGACAACCGCTTTTCAAAGACACAGCTGGTAACCGGCGAGTTTTATGAGCCTACCGAAATGACTATCCTGCCCAATTTTGATATCCTGGTAATACAGCGCCGTGGAGAAATCATGCTGTATAAAAACGATACAAAAAAAGTAAAACAGGCAGGCTTCCTGAAAGCGTATTATAAAACCATCACACCGGGTGTAAATGCAGAAGAAGGCTTACTGGGCCTGGCAAAAGATCCCAACTTTGCAAAAAACAACTGGGTATATATTTACTACAGCCCGGCAGATACTTCCGTTAACCGTTTGTCGAGGTTTACTTTTAAAAACGATACCATTGACAACGCTACCGAAAAAACCATCCTGGAAGTGAAATCGCAGCGCGAAATCTGTTGCCATACAGGGGGCTCCATTGCTTTCGGTCCTGATGGACTGCTGTATTTCTCTGCAGGTGATAACTCAACACCTTTTGATGAAAAAGGTGCTAAATATGTAAACAGCGGTTACGGGCCCACCAATGATTTACCCGGCCATATGCAGTATGATGCAAGAAGATCTTCCGGCAATACCAACGACCTGCGCGGAAAGATCATGCGCATCAGGGTAAAAGACGATGGCAGTTATGAAATTCCAGATGGTAACCTGTTTCCAAAAGGTATGGAAAAAACCAGGCCGGAGATATACGTAATGGGTAACCGCAATCCTTACCGTATTTCAGTTGATCAGAAAAATAGTTATCTGTATTGGGGAGAAGTAGGACCGGATGCGCAAAACGACAGCATGGCAACGCGCGGACCCCGCGGTTACGATGAAGTAAACCAGGCACGCAAAGCCGGTTATTTTGGCTGGCCTTTGTTTGTAGGCAATAACTACCCCTACCGCCAGTATGATTATGCCACCGGCGTAAGCGGTGCTGCTTACGATCCTGCCAAACCCATCAACAATTCAAGAAACAATACGGGTTTAACTGAATTGCCACCCGCACAGCCTGCCTTTATCTGGTATCCCTACGGTGCCTCTGCAGATTTTCCGCAGGTGGGTACCGGCGGCAGAAATGCTATGGCAGGACCTGTCTATTACACAGATATGTTTCCCAAAGAAACCCGCCTGCCGGATTACTACAATGGCAAGCTGATTATTTACGACTGGATACGCGGCTGGGTAAAGGCAGTGACCCTGATGCCCAATGGTGACTTTGATAAAATGGAACCCTTCTTCCCCAGCCTGAAAGTAAATTCCATGATTGACATGGAAGTGGGTCCCGATGGCCGCCTCTACCTGCTGGAATACGGCAGCGGCTGGTTCAGCAAAAACCCCGATGCGGGTCTTGCCCGGATAGATTTCAATGCTGGCAACAGGCCACCGGTGGTAAGCTCCATCACCGTGAACAAGACTTCCGGCGTACTGCCACTGGCCGTAAGCGTTACAACAGATGCAAAAGACCTGGAGAAGGACAAAGTGAGTTATAAATGGGATTTCGGCAATGGAGAGACCAAAGAAACAGTAACACCGCAGGTAGATTATACCTATACCAAAGCAGGTGATTTCAAAATTTCCGTGGAAGTGAAAGACAACCAGGGGGCAGCATCCAAAAGCGGTGAAGTAAGTGTGTATGCCGGTAACGAAGCGCCCACCGTGGGCATTAGTCTAACAGGGGGCAACAAGTCATTTTATATTCCCGGCGTGCCCGTACAGTACGCGGTGAACATTACTGATAAAACAGATACTGCCGCTATAGACCCTGCCAATGCCTACGTATCAGTAGAGTATGCGGAAGGTTTTGACAAAGCTGGTTCCACCCTTGGCCACCAGCAGGGACTGGCCAGTGTAAGCGGTAAGAACATTATGTTGTCGCTGGATTGTAAAGCCTGTCATAAAGAAGCAGAAAAGTCTATCGGACCATCTTTTGTGCAGGTATCTCAGAAATACGGAAAAGATCCCAATGCCGTCAGCTACCTCACGCAGAAGATCATTAAAGGAGGTGCAGGTGTTTGGGGAGAAGTAGCTATGGCGGCGCATCCCAGCCTGAAGCAGGAAGATGCAGAACAGATTGTGTCATGGGTATTGTCGCTGGCCAATAAAGCTGCGGTGAAGAAATCATTGCCGTTAACCGGTGCTATTGTACCGGCACCGGGCCAGAAGCCAGCCAGCACTATGATATTGGCCGCCAGTTACTCAGACAAGGGCGGCAATAATATCAAAGCACTTACAGGCAATGCAGCAGTAACATTGCGCAGCAATATGGTAAAGTTCAGGGGAAATGAAAAGTCGCAGGGCTTTACACCGTTTAAATACAATGGTATGAGCCTGCTGTTATTGCCGCAGGCGGCCGGTTGGTTTGCCATTGACAGCATTGATCTTACGGGCGTAGGTTCAATCAATGTAAACAGCATGTGGCAGGCTGCGCCCAAAGGCGGAATGCAGTTTGAAATAAGGGCCGATGCCCCCGATGGAAAACTGCTGGGCAAGGGTTCCATGCCTGCACCCAAAAAAGAACAGAAGGGTGCGGCAGTAACAGTGCCGGTTGCAGCAACAACAGACGGTAAATTCCATGCTGTGTATTTCCTGTATACACCACAGGAGGCCATACAGGGTGGGGTAACCGGAGTACAGTTTAATGCTAAGTAAATAGATTTTTTGTACCGGTTTTTAGAATAGCTATCAGGCATTCGTGTCCGCCCGGCCAAATTCCGTTAGAATACATCTTCCGGGCTGGCCGTTCGGACGGGCGTCGCACACTTCAACTGAACCGCTTTTTTGAGCGGCCAAAGTTCAGCAGTGTGCGGCGCTTTTTTTTTGCGGTCGGCAACGCAGTTTACGCCGCGGCAGCTCCCAGGTCATGTATGTGCAAACTAACCACCCGGCGAACATAAATACTTTGCACGACCCGCGGTCATCGGACACTCCTCCTAATCTCGTACACAACCACCGAGTCCCACACTAAGAATATCTGTATAGATTTTTGATTTCGTTGCGGAGACATCGGCGGGGAAAGTATATGGGAGACATCAGCGTCCTAAGCGGTCGGCACCGCAGATCGGACCGCGTTATCCTCCCAGGCGATGTCTGTGCAAACTGAACTTCAGGTAAACAAAAACATTGCGCACGACTCGCCGTCAATTGGAAACTTATGATCATCTGGCGGGTAACCACCCAGTTCCGGACGATGGTTACTGTATAATTTTTTGATTTGTTTGCGGAAACACCGGCGGCGACATTGCCGCGATAACACGACGCTATGACCAACATCATCACTGCTGCTGACCTGCTTCATTGTATACAGCACCCTTTCAATGCTAATTTTACATCAGTCGGTGTACGGAACCTGTTCCGATACCGCAAAAGAGGAAACAGATGATGATGCCTTTAAAAAAGCATCAATACTGTATAATCCCGGAACCGGCAACTGCCGGTTCCTTTTTTTATCACAACTGTTAAAAAATAACACATGAACAAGATAAATACCTCCCCAAAAGGCCTTATTATTTTCGAAAGTAAATACGGCGCTACACAGCAATACGCAGCATGGATAGCGGCAGAATCGGTATTGCCCATTACAACACCGGCGGCAGTATCCGCCCAGCAGTTACTGCAGGCAGATTTCCTCGTAATTGGTACGCCGGTATATAATGGTGTTTTCAAAATAAAAAACTGGCTAAAGAAGCAGGTAAAAGCGTTCAGCGGCAAAAAACTGTTTTTCTTCGTGGTAAACGCTACGGCAGCAGCCGAGCAGGCCCAAAGAGACCAGTTTGTACTGAATAGTATTCCGCCTGAAATAAGGCAGGATTGTATCCTCCATTTTCTGCCGGGCCGTTTGATTCACAGTAAACTGAATCTGATAGATAAAATAGTGCTTTCACTGGCAGCAAGGCTGATGAAGGATCCCGTAAAAAAGAAAGCCATACGGGCCGATATTGATGGGGTGAAAAAAGAAAATATCACAGCGCTTTGTGCCGCAGTAAATGAATTTCGCGCTTCACGGAATGTGGCGGTGCCAGGCTTTGCAGATGCGCAGCCGGTTCTATGATGATTATTACAGCAACTGATACACGGTAATAATAACAACCACCGCTACAATAGCTGTGTAGATAAGCTTGTTGTACCTGGCCAGCCAATTGGGAAGAAAAATATCAAAATTGTCTTTACTGGAAGCCGAATACCTGCGGGCAGCGATGGTAATAGGACAGATATTTTTAAAAATCAGCAGTACCAGGCCCTCTGCCGCTATCAGTCCATAGCCTGTCCATACCCGCCAGTCAATCTTGTTTACAATAACCGCATAGAGCATATAGAAAATAACTACATTGAAAAACAGCCATACAAGGCTATGGATGGTTTTTATCAGCAATAATTTTCTTTGGGGCTGCATGGCAGTTTATGTTTTATTTCTGTTCATCCACTTTATCACTTCAAACCAAATCACCGACAGAAAGCCAATGCCCATGCTAATCAGCACCAGCCGTATATCCAGCCTTTCAAACTTGAAAAAAACAGCCAGTGGTCGCACGTATAGCAGTAATGCAGTAATGCCGATGGTAATGGCGGTTATCAGCAAAACCAAATTGTTTTTATAAGTAAGCGTGGTAAAAAGGGAATAATAGAAAGACCGGTTCACCAGCGTGAGCACTATATTGGCGGTAATCAACGTGGTGAAAACCATACTGCGGGTAATAGGTTCATTCAGCCCCTGCTGCACGGCATATTGGTAGGCGGTTAAGGTGCCTGCGGTAATCATCAATCCCTGCAGCATGCTGGTAGAGAGTTCCTTCCAGTTAAAAAAAGTGCTGGTAAAAGGGCGGGGTGGTTGCAGCATTGTATTTTTTTCCATGGGCTCGTTTTCATACACGATAGAGCAGGTAGGTCCCATAATTAATTCCAGGAAGATGATATGCACGGGCGAGAATATATTGGGATATATCCACCCCAGTGCCAGTGGTATAAACACCGTCAGTACAATCGGAATATGAATGGAGATAATATACTGTATGGCTTTTTTAAGATTGGTATAAATTTTTCTGCCCATCGCCACGGCATCTGCCATTTTAGCCAAATCGTCTTCCAGCAAAATCAGCGAGGCGGCCTGTTTCGCTATCTCGGTTCCCTTTTTTCCCATGGCAATACCTATGTGGGCAGCCTTCAGCGCAGGACCGTCATTCACGCCGTCGCCGGTCATGGCTACTACCTGTTTATCTGCTTTCAGCGCATTGATGATTTTTAATTTTGCTTCAGGAAACATCCTGGTGAATACCTGTGCTTCCATCACCTTTTGCTGCAAGGCGGTATCATCCAGCTGCATCAGCGCTTCCCCGGAAATAGTTTGATCAAAGCCCCTGAAACCCACCTGCCTGGCAATAGAGGCGGTAGTGGCGGCATTGTCTCCCGTAACAATTTTTACCGCAATTCCGGCTGCATAAAATGCTTCCAGTACCTGCTTGATATTTTTCTTTGGAGGATCGTAAAAAGCTACCAACCCTTTAAATTGAAAACGAAAATCCTGCTGTTTCGCAGGAAAATCATTGCCATCAAACTGTGCCTGC
>JANPGT010000828.1:0-2235 GCA_031424135.1 Chitinophagaceae bacterium | reverse complement strand
TATATTGGGAAAAAAATAAGGACTATTGGGGACGGGTAAGAAAAATTTGGAGCAACTATATCAGTACGCAAACATCCATTTCTTTAAAAACAAAAGTAGAAGGTAAGTTGCTGCATGAATACCTGATGAACCTTGCCAAAGATTATGCTGCAAAAAAAATAAGCATAACACTGGGTGCAAGGTTGAGTGCTTTTACCGTACTGGGTGGGGGTAAATTTTATACTATAGATGAGAAGGGCAATATTACGGATACTGTTAAGTATGCAAAAGGAGCGGAGGTAAAAACTTATTACAACCTTGAACCAAGGCTGTCTATTGGCTATATGTTAAAGGCCAATACTTCCATCAAAGCAGCCTACACGCGCAATGCCCAATATATGCATCAGATAACCAATTCCAATGGTTCAAATCCTTTGGACAAATGGGCAAGCACAAGTAATATAATCAAACCACAGATCAGCAACCAGTTTAGCCTGGGTTATTACTCAGATATTCTGCTGAACACGTACGAATTTACGGCTGAAGCTTACTATAAGGAAATGGACAATATTCTGGATTATAGAAACGGTGCTGACCTGTTTTTAAACGAAACGGTGGAAACGCAATTGCTTTTTGGAAAAGGGAGGGCTTATGGTATAGAGTTTATGCTAAAGAAAAAAACAGGAAGGCTTACCGGATGGATTGGTTATACGTTGAGCAGGTCGGAAAGAAAAATCAATGGTATTAATAACAATCAATGGTACAACGCCACCCAGGATAGAACACACGATATTGCTATTGTAGGAATATACCAATTAAGTAAAAAATGGACGCTGAGCGGGAATTTTGTTTTCTACACAGGCAGTGCTGTTACTTTTCCCTCTGGTAAATACCAGGTCAATGGGCAAACCGCTTATTACTACAAAAGCAGGAATGCTGACAGGATGCCTGATTACCACCGCCTCGATCTTGGTGCGACTTGCTTATTGAAAAAAACAAGGAAATGGACAAAAGAACTGGTGTTCAGTTTATACAATGTGTATGGCAGGGAAAATGCTTTCACTATCAATTTCAGGGATAATAAAGACAACCCTAACCTGACCGAAATCGTTCAAACCAGCCTGTTCCGCTGGGTGCCGTCGATCGCTTACAATTTTAAATTTTAATCAGTAAAATAAAGTTTTTAATGAGAAAGAATAAATTCTGGTATTTAAACATAGCCATACTGGTATTGGGTTTTTCCAGTTGCGAAAAAGTAATCAACCTGAATGTAAATACAGCTGCACCGGTAATAGTGGTGGATGGACAGGTAACCAATAGTGTAACAGCCGGCAGTATTGTTAAATTGTCCTATACGAATACAGTAAAATCGGATAATAACAGTGTCCCATTAAAGGGGGCAACGGTCAGCATCCAGGAAGATAATGGAACGGTGTATGCTTTGCCGGAAACCTCAAATGGGGTATACCGGGAGGAAGGTTTGGTAGGCATCCCGGGCAAAACATACCATCTTACAATAGTAACTAATGGTATTACACTTACCGCAAGTTCTACCATGCCGGCAATGGTAAACCTGGATTCTCTGGTGGTAGAAGATTTCCCGGTTTTCGGCAAAACGGTGAAAGTGATAACCCCTTTTTACAACGATCCAAAAGGGCTGGGAAACAACTACAATTTATCTGTGTTTAAGAACGGCAGGTTAATCAAAGACGTTTTTGCTTTTGATGATGTATTTATTGACGGCAAGAAAGTGACTTTTCCGTTAATCAATTCGAGAGAAGAGGATGAATTTAAAAAAGGCGATAGTATAGAAGTGGTGATGAATTGTATCGACTATGACAATTACAAATACTGGTTTAGTTTTTCTCAATCGTCTACAGGCAGCCCCCAGGCCGTTCCGGACAATCCGATAACTAATATTAAAGGCAAGGCCATTGGGATATTTGGTGCCAATACCTATCAAAAACGAAGTGTAGTAATACCATAAAATCAAAGAATTGACCATCTAAACTGCTGGCTGAGCATGGTCATGAGAAATAATCCTTGATCAGGGGGCAGGAAGTGATTTCATAACATTTAATTTCACCAGGTTAAAAAAGTTGTTGTTTAAGACAATGTGCATTAATCAGGCAAACGTTTGCGCGGGCCCCCACCATGGTTATTTAGTAAATTAACTCTCCTGGTTTTTGCTGGCCGGGCATCCAGGAAGCCAAATGCTACTTAATCAATGATCAAACTCTTTTTGGTGTGTAAACG
>JANPGT010000827.1:0-6266 GCA_031424135.1 Chitinophagaceae bacterium | reverse complement strand
ATGAAACTCTCGGGCGGCGAAAAACAACGGCTTTCCATTGCCCGTGCCCTGCTGCGCCATCCGCGCCTGCTGATATTTGACGAAGCCACTTCCGCACTGGATTCACTAACCGAAGAAGATATAACCAATACCATCCGCAGTATTTCTGCCAGCAGGGAGCAAATCACCATACTGATTGCGCACCGCCTTTCTACCATCATGCATGCAGATGTTATCTATGTGCTGGAAAAAGGAAAAATTACAGAAACAGGTTCGCATGATGCACTACTGCTCCAAAAAGGATTGTATTATGCCATGTGGCGCCAGCAGGTAGGCGAAAGAAGGGAACTGAGCATGTAACCAGCCAGTATCAAAAACCTTGACTGTTGTTCCGCTGCTACATCTTCAGCATGCTTATACCTGCTTCCTTTCCGCAAAAAACACTTCAGCAAAATTGCTTTCTCTGCACCTGCAACTGGTGCCTGTTGCTGCGCTATAAAACCTGCACACTTACCAGGCCGCTACAGTTTTTTAAAAAATGCAATAAAAAACAACATGTGTATTAAATAGCTATCTTTATTGAAAGCTTTTGAACCAAAACAAAGCGCCGCTGTATTGCTGTTATTTCAACCCGGCAATACGCCAAATAGAAAAATGAGTCAGCTGTTTCCAACTGCTTATAAATATCCACCAACCAGCACCGGTAGTTATTTACCCGGGGCAGCAATGCTGACTTTCTTTCTTACCGTTACCTGTCTTAATAGCCGTTCGCAAATGGATGCTATTTTCAAAAAAGAAAATTACAGGCAAACCATGCCGGAACGCCGGGAGCTGGACAGCGCCACCCGGAAAAAATTTTTTGTGATTACGCCCTATAAGCCCCAACAGCTGTGCTCCACCATAAAAAAAATACCATGCTAAAAAGTCTGAAAAAAACGCCCCTGCTATTTTTTTCGCTGATTATCTTTTCGTACACCGGTAGCCTTGCCCAGCAACTGCAACCGGGCTTCAACAAAGCAGAGTACATAGAACTAATGAAGCTGAATGCAAGAACCACCGCCAGTCCGGCCTATTACAATACCATTCCTGAACCACAGCATTTCAAGATGCTGTACCAGTCGCCGGTAATAGGGTTGGACAATCTCTGGGATCTCTGGAGCAATGAAAACAAAACAGCTGTCATCAGCATACGCGGCACTACCGCCAAACCAGAAAGCTGGTTGGGTAATTTTTATGCTGCTATGGTGCCGGCAAAGGGTGAATTGCAGTTAAGTGACACAGAAGTATTCAAATACCAGCTGGCCAGCAACCCCCGTGCTGCTGTGCACATAGGTTGGCTGGTAAGCACAGCTTTTTTATCGAAAGACATGCTGCCGAAAATTGATTCCTGCTATAAAGCCGGTATAAAAGACATTCTTATTATGGGCCATAGCCAGGGTGGCGCCATTGCATTTTTGCTGACGGCTTATCTCTATAACCTGCAGAAATTACAGGCATTGCCGGCAGACATCCGTTTCAAAACCTATTGCAGTGCAGGCCCCAAGCCGGGCAATCTTTATTTTGCCTACGAGTATGAAGCCATGACACAAAATGGCTGGGCATACAATGTAGTAAATGCGGCCGACTGGGTGCCGGAAACACCGATGTCTATCCAAACCACCGACGACTACAACAATACCAATCCTTTTATCAATGCAAAGGATATGATCAAAAAGCAGAAATTTCCCAAAAACCTGGCCTTGAAATACGCGTACAACAGGCTGGACAAGCCTACTAAAACAGCCCGCCGGAGGTACCAGAATTACCTGGGTAAAATGGTAGCCAAAGCGGTAAAAAAACAGGTACCCGGTTTTACAGCGCCTGCTTACTACAACAGCAATGATTATGTAAGAACCGGCAATACCATTGTGCTGCTGCCAGATGCTGATTATTTTAAACTATTCCCCGAAAGCCGCAGCAATATTTTCGCCCATCATTTTCATCCGCCCTACCTGTACCTGGTAGAGAAACTGCCATAAAAACATGCGGCTGATAATGCCGGTAGCAGCAGACAATATCCAAATCTTTTGTACCTTTTCTATGCCATACTGATGGGGTCCATCAATTGAAAAGAACAATCATTTATGAGAAACATCATTGCTGCCATTGCCTGTTTCACCGCACTTATTAACTTCCTGCCGGTTCAATCTCAAACGGTATCCTTTCCCGACCGGCAATGGTGGAAAGAAGCGGTGGTATACCAAATCTATCCGCGCAGTTTTAAAGACAGCGATGGCGATGGCATCGGTGATCTGAAAGGCATCATCTCAAAACTGGATTATATAAAAAGCCTGGGCGTAGACGTTATCTGGTTAAACCCGGTATACGAATCGCCCAATGATGACAATGGCTACGATATCAGCAATTACCGCAGCATCATGAAAGACTTTGGCACGATGGCAGATTTTGATGCGCTGCTGAAAGGTTTACATGATAGAAAAATAAAACTGGTGATGGACCTGGTAGTCAACCATACCAGCGATGAGCACGAATGGTTCCGGCAATCCAAAAGCAGCCGCAACAGCCCTTACCGCAATTACTACCATTGGTGGAATGCCGAAAAAGGAACCCCCACCTACCGCTGGAGTTTTTTTGATGTACAGCACGATGCCTGGAAATATGATTCCGCTACCAACGCTTACTACCTGCATTATTTCAGCCGCAAGCAACCCGATTTAAACTGGGAAAATCCACAGGTAAGAAAAGAAGTGCATGACATTATGAAATTCTGGGCCAATAAGGGCATCGATGGTTTCAGGATGGATGCCTTCCAGTTTGTAGCCAAAGACACTACATTCCCTCCCCTGCCAAAAGGGTATGAAAATAATATCATTCAATATTATGGCATGGGTCCCGGCATCCACGATTACATCAAAGAAATGAACAGCGAAGTATTCAGTAAATATCCATTGATGACGGTAGCAGAAGGTGCCGGCAGCAGTTTTGAGGATGCGCATGACCTGGTAGACCCGGAACGCAAAGAGCTGAATATGGCCTACGCCTTCGATGGCGTTGACTTTATAAAAAAAGCAGGCGCGTACGACCTGGTGGAATTTAAAAAAATCTATTCGCGCTGGGACAGTGCTTTTGCAAAAAAAGGGTGGCTGTCGGTCTTCCTGGCCAACCACGACAATGCCAGGATGCTGACCCGCTATGGCAATGACAGTCCGGCTTTCAGGGAACTGTCTTCAAAAATGCTCACCACTTTTATTATGACCATGCGTGGTACGCCTTATTATTACAACGGTGATGAACTGGGCATGATAAACATCAAGTTTAATGCTATTGCAGATTACCGCGATGTGCAGACCATTAACGGCTATATAAACGTAAAGAACAATGGTGGAGATACCCTGCAATACCTGGAGCAGCAAAAATTTGCTTCGCGCGACAACGGGCGTACACCCTTTCAGTGGAACAGCACCGCCAATGCAGGTTTTACCAGCGGCACACCGTGGCTAAAAGTAAACCCGGACTATACTAACGTTAATGAATCAGTGCAAAATAACAACCCGGCTTCCGTGCTCAACTATTTCAGAAAGACAGTGCGCCTGCGCAAAAGCAATCCCGTACTGGTCTATGGAAAATACACCCTGCTGGACAAAGAAAATCCTGATGTTTATGCTTACACAAGAGAAGCTGCCGGCAAAAAAATACTGGTCCTGCTCAATTTTTCTCACAAAGCGGCAACGGCAAAAACCGGTATCAATACCGGCGCGGCAAAAATACTGCTGGGCAACTATGCAACACGCGCAAAAGGCAGTCAGTTAAGGCCTTATGAGGCAATCGTGTACCAGTTGACCCCCTGATTGAAAAATAAAAAATACTTATCAACAAAGGCCCTAAACCCGCCCCCGGTACGGGCCTTATATGTTTTACACAATTGGTGTATAAATCCTTCACAGTAATTTAATATTCGTTAGTAATGTTGTGCTGTGATTATGGTTGCCGCAGCATATCTTTTGCTGCGGAATTAAAAGGGAAACCGGCGAAAATCCGGTACTATCCCCGTAGCTGTAAATCCCTGGCGCCCACGGCGCCAAGCATTGCTGAATATCCTGGCCACTGTGGCGCGGAACGCGCCATGGGAAGGCTTCAGCAGTCGGGAAAGTCAGAATACCTGCCGTAACACCATCTTTTAAAGTTTTAATGCTTTCGGGTGAAAGGCGTGAACTGAGTACTAACAGGAACCCATCTTCCTGCTGTAATCAGCACCCCCGTCTCCCACTCCGCAGGCTGAATCACCCATATAAAATTGGCGGACCATGCAGCACGAAAATGAAATCTTACTCAGGGAAAACAAAGATCGCTTTGTCATCCTTCCTATTAAGCACCCCAAAGTATGGGAACAATACAAAAAACACGAGGCCAGTTTCTGGACAGCAGAAGAAATTGATCTCAGCAGTGATATGAAAGACTGGGCTGCGCTGAATGATGGCGAGCGTCATTTTATATCTCATGTGCTGGCTTTCTTTGCCGCCAGTGATGGCATCGTAAATGAGAACCTGGCGGTGAACTTCATGAGCGAAGTGCAGTTGCCCGAAGCCCGCTGCTTTTATGGTTTCCAGATTATGATGGAAAACATTCACTCAGAAACCTATGCCCTGCTGATAGATACCTATATTAAAGACCCGGTAGAGAAAAACCGTCTCTTCCACGCCATTGATACCGTACCTGCCGTAAAGAAAAAAGCAGAATGGGCACTGCGCTGGATAAACAATGGCAATTTTGCCGAAAGGCTGGTTGCTTTTGCAGCAGTAGAAGGTATTTTCTTCAGCGGCAGCTTCTGCTCTATCTTCTGGTTGAAAAAACGCGGCCTGATGCCCGGTCTTACATTCAGCAACGAACTGATTAGCCGCGACGAAGGCCTGCATTGCGAATTTGCCTGCCTGCTCTACAGTATGCTGAATGAAAAATTGTCTGAAGAACGTGTAAGGGGTATTATCTGCGATGCAGTAGAAATTGAAAAAGAATTTATCTCTGAAGCATTGCCCGTAGGCCTGATTGGCATGAATGCAAAACTGATGCAGCAATACATTGAGTTTGTAGCCGACCGCTGGCTCAGCGAACTGGGTTGCGCTAAAGTATACAATGCTACCAATCCTTTTGACTTTATGGAAATGATTTCGCTGGAAGGCAAAACCAATTTCTTTGAAAAAAGAGTAGGCGATTACCAGAAATCGGGCGTACTCTCCGGTGCAGCTCCACAGCCATTTTCTGTGGATGAAGACTTCTGAGGAAGAGGTGTAAGGTGAAGGGTGTAGGGCATAAGGTAAAGGGATTTCCCACACAAACATATATCCAATATTTTATTGAAACGCCACGGGTGGCTTCCCGTCGTACAAGTCAAAAGTCAAAAATGTAAAAGTCAAAAGCCTTCGCCTGTTAAGGGGTAGCGTATTGACGGTTTTTGCATTTTGAATTTTGACTTTTGCATTTTAAATCCCATTAAATTCTCCGATATATGTTCGTCATTAAAAGAAACGGTAAAAAAGAAAGCGTCAAGTTTGACAAGATAACGGCACGCATTGAAAAACTCTGCTATGGCCTGGAAAGGCGTTTTGTGAACTCTATTGATGTGGCCAAAAAAGTAATTGAAGGCCTGTACGATGGTGTTACCACTACAGAACTGGATAACCTGGCAGCAGAAACAGCGGCATCACTAACGGTAAAGCACCCTGATTATGCGTTGCTGGCCAGCCGTATTGCAGTAAGCAACCTGCATAAAAACACCATCAAGAGTTTTTCCGGCACCATGAAACTGTTGCATGAGTGTACCGATAACAAAACCGGCAAATTACTTCCCCTGCTGGCGGAAGATGTTTGGCAGATAATACAGGACAATGCAGAACTGCTGGATTCTACCATTATCTACGACAGGGACTACGGTTTTGACTATTTCGGATTTAAAACCCTGGAGAAATCTTACCTGCTGAAATTGAACGGTGTGGTGGCAGAACGTCCGCAGCACATGTATATGCGCGTTGCCATCGGTATTCACAAAAACGATATTGAGAACGCCATTAAAACCTACCACCTGATGAGCGAGCGCTGGTTTACACACGCTACGCCCACGCTGTTCAATGCAGGCACCCCCAAACCACAGATGAGCAGCTGCTTCCTGCTGACCATGAAGGAAGACAGCATTGATGGCATCTACGATACGTTGAAACAAACTGCTAAAATATCCCAGAGCGCCGGCGGTATTGGCCTGGCCATCCATGGCATACGCGCTACCGGTAGTTATA
>JANPGT010000826.1:0-2770 GCA_031424135.1 Chitinophagaceae bacterium | reverse complement strand
TTATCTTATGTAGTGAAACGTTATTTTTGCCTCATTGTTAACCATGAACAACAAATCCAAAGGTAACTCAAAATATGTTGTGGTCATTGCCCTTGGGGTAATGCTTTGCAGTATAACGTTGTTCAGTGCGTCAAATTATCCGTCTACTTCGTTTTTTTACAGCGATTTAACAGCTGCGGATGATACCGTTCCCGCTAAATTGCCCTTCAGGGACAGCAACAGCATCACCCCCCGCGATACTTTTCCCCGCCTGCGCGATACCAGCAACCGTGGTAAAGATACTACCGGAAAGCTGGTGCAGAAAGTAGACAGCTTCGATGTGAAACTGTCTAAAGACTCGCTGGATGCGCCCGTAGAATACTCCGCCTCCGATTCTATGGTAATGGATGTGCCACAGAAGAAGATCTGGCTGTACAACGATGCCAAAGTAAAATATAAAGATATTAACCTTGATGCGGGCATCATCAACCTTGACCAGGGTACCCAGAATGTATATGGCTATTATTTCCTGGATACGGCCGGCAAAAGAGTGGGGTTGCCCAAATTTGAACAGGGCGAGAACAATATGCAGGTAGACAGCCTGGCTTTTAATTTCAAAACACAGAAGGGTATTACCAAAAACAGTTATACCACCCAACAGGAAATGTTTGTGCATGGAGAGAAAATGAAGAAAATATCCGCCAACGAATATTTTGCCTCCCGCGGCACTTTCACTACCTGCGACCTTGATACACCACATTTCGCCTTCCGTGCCAATAAGATGAAATTTGTAAACCAGAAGCTGGTCGTTACCGGTCCTATTCACCCGGAATTTGAAGGCGTGCCCATACCTATTTACCTGCCATTTGGGTTTTTCCCTTTGTCGCAGGGCCGCCATTCCGGTTTACTGGCACCCCAGTTTGCTGCCAACGACCAGTTTGGTATTGGCCTGGAACAGGGCGGCTATTATAAAGTACTGAATGATTATTTTGACGTGATGCTGCGGGGGGACATCTACTCGTACGGCGGCTACCGGCTGAATATAACGCCTACCTACAGGGTAAAGTACCGCTACCAGGGCTCGCTTACCTTCAGTTACCAGAACACCAAAATTCTGAGCGATTTTGGCACCAAGGAATTTACGTCCAACAAAAGTTTTAATATTTCATGGAGTCATAGTGTTGACAGCAAGGCCCGGCCCGGACAATCATTTTCTGCCAGTGTAAATGCCGGCAGCCAGAAATACAACCAGTTCCAGGTTACCAACCCCACCCGTACCTTTCAGAACCAGCTGAGTTCTTCCATTGCCTATTCAAAAAACTGGAACAATAAATACAACCTCACGGTTACGGCCAACCACAGCCAGAACAATAATACCGGACTTATTAACCTGAACCTGCCCACGGTGGGCTTTACGGTAAATACCCTCTATCCTTTGCAGAAAAAAGAAATGGTGGGTACGCCCAAGTGGTGGGAGAAACTGGGCATTGGTTTAAATACCAATATTGCAAACCAGGCTTCTGTCTATGATTCGCTGTTCAGCTTCCGCCGCCTGCTGGATACCACGCAGTGGGGCGCCCAGCACAGCGTGCCCATTACCATTGCACTGCCTGCCCTGGGGCCTTTCCAGATATCCCCAGGCGTTTCATACCGTGAGAATTGGTATTCAAGAAGGATAACAAGGAACCTGGATACATCCAATAAATTTGTGAAGGATACATTGAGAAACCTTGTGGATAAAGGCTTTTACCGTTCCAGCGATGTATCTTTCAGCCTGGGTGTAAACACCGCCATTTTTGGTACGCACCAATTTAAAAAGACCAGCCGGGTAGTGGCCATACGTCATGTAATGCGCCCCAGTTTCAGTGCCAGCTATAACCCCGGCCTTGCAAAAAACGACTATTATCAAACAGTAATCGACAGCATAGGAACGAAGTCTCCCTGGATATCCAAGTATGAAGGAAGTATTTATGGATCGCTTACAAGAGAAAAGTTTGGTGGTATAGGTTTTGGGCTGGACAATAATCTTGAAATGAAAGTACGTTCTAAAACGGACACTACAGATGCAGGTATAAAAAAAGTGAAATTGATTGACGGTTTTGGTTTTAACGGCAGTTATAATTTTATTGCTGACTCTTTCCAGTTGTCTAATATTTCCATGTACCTCCGCAGTACCCTTTTTGAAAAAATTAATATAACTGCCGGGGCCAACCTTGATCCGTACCAGCGGGATCTGAAAACTGGCCGCCCTCTGGATAAATACGCCTGGAGCGGCAAGAAATTCAGCCTGGGGCAAATTACCAACGGAAACCTTGCAGTATCTACTTCTTTTAAAAGCAAGCCCAAAGACAAGAAAGCAGATTCTACGGCCAATTCTGCTTTTGCCAATGCACAAAATAACAGCCGTCCGCTTACACTGGAAGAGCAGCAATCGCAGCTGCAATACATCCGGAGCAACCCGGCAGAGTTTGCTGATTTTAATATAGACTGGAGCGTTAATATTTCTTACTCACTTAATTTCAACCGCAGTTTTACTTCAGATTACCGCGGTTACCAGACCATTATTAATTCTAACCTTAACCTCAGCGGCGATTTTAATCTTACCCCGCAATGGAAGGTGGGTATGAGTACATACTACGATTTTAATGGCTCTGGCCTCCAGAACGTCACTGCATTTATCAGCCGCAACCTTCATTGCTGGCAGATGTCCATCAATGTGTATTCCGGCCAGTCAAAAGGATTCAATATTACCATCAGCCCCAAATCCGGCCTGCTGCGCGATTTAAAAATT
>JANPGT010000825.1:0-2112 GCA_031424135.1 Chitinophagaceae bacterium | reverse complement strand
TGCAGGAAAAATACTGACAGAATACCGTAAAGAATAAAAAACAACTCGTTTCCCATATTGATGCCGCTCATGTACACGATGCTGCTCATTACAGGATAACAAATAAAATACAGCAGCAACGCCGTTTCATATTTTTTCCGGGCATTCAGCAACAGCACTGCCAGGCTGATAAACGATGGCAGCAGCGCTACCATCCAGGCCCATTGCGGAAAATTATTGTGGTTTAGAAGACCGGCCACGGCAATAAAAACACCGGTGAGCAACTGGAAAAAATTAATGCGGTTAAATATGCCCAGCTTTCGCCGGTCGTATTCATCCAGCGTTTCTGAGACCCCTATATTTTTAATGGAATGATGAATGCTGGAGAGCTGCTTTGCGGTATCGCTTATTTCCCTGGAAGTGAGGTCCGTCAGCTTTTCCTTCCAGCCGGCAGACCATTCAGGTTTAAACAGTCCCGGCATCCTGATAGCATGCACAAATCTATTTTTCGCATCAAGCAGAAATCGCGGCTGCGGGAAGTAAGACATAGCTATTGGTTTTTTGAATTTGGAAAGTATGTCAGAAAAATAGCCTTTTTATCCGATAATGTCAAGCACCGGCCCAGAACAAATGACAAATCAATATATTCAGCGGGGATCAGTAGCAGGAAAGGCAATACTTTAGGCACATAAGTGTTTGAAAACTCAGTTTTTGTGCTGGTGTAATATGCTGTGAACGGTTTTAGCACCAGCCCAAACCTGGTATGGCATGAAGCGATGCGATTGCCTGTAGCTATTGCTGAAGCTTATTAAACCTCAAGTGCATAATCCTTCCATCATTGACTTCAAAACCAATTATTTTTTTGCGTGAGTTCCGTAGTATTTTCAGGTGCTTCATCCACCAGTAATCCGTAAAAAGATGATCGGCACCTGCCAGTTTCAGCTTGCTGTCATCATACTTATTGCTGGTGAGTACAAGGGCATTGTCTTTTACCACGATATTATAGGTGCAAGCCAGCTCGGGGCAGTTATAAGCGCCGGCGTAGTTCTGTATTTGCGTGTCCTGCAGGCTGTCTGTACTGTATTTTACCAGCAGGCGTTGATTACCTGGCCAGTATTCATTGACCAGTACATTTTTATTCTCCCCCGTATTGAAAACGAATTTTATTTCCGGGGTGTTGGCTACATAGAAACTGTCGTTCAGACCGGGATACAGGATATCTAACCTGCTGTTGTGCTCCCAGTAGAATTTATGATCGCGCAGCGGAAAAGAGAATTGCACGCCGTCGTCTGCAATAAAATGACCGGCAAAGTTTTTTACACGGGCTTCATCCTTTAGTATTGCCTTGTTACTGTCAATACTAACAGCAATCACCTGTGCTTTGGCTGAAGTATCCCTGATAAAAAGATCTACTATATTATATGCTTTCTCATACACGTTGATATTGCCCAGGTTACTAAAAACAATAAAACCCATTTTCAGATCGGGGAATGTTGTAATATAGGTCCTGAACCCTGCATCGCCACCGGAATGACTGTATTGCCGGTAGCCTTTATACTTATCGGAACTGATACCGAGGGCATACGACAGTTCTGCCCCGCTGTTCAGTTTTCCTTTCTCTACCAGTTGATCAATATCGGCCTGGCTGCCGGCCACAGGGGTATAAAAATTCATCACCCATTTAGACAGCTCGTGGATATTGGTAAACAAACTGGTGGCACCTGAAACAGAATAGGAAAGGATGCTGTTTGAAAAAGAAGATGGCCCTTTCCACTGGTAAGAATAAGCCCGGTCCTTTTCAATCTCTGTATAGTCGTCGTGAAAATGGGTTTGCTTCATACCCAGTGGTTTAAAAATAGCGGAATCAGTAAATTTCCGCAATGACTGACCGGATACTGACCGCACAATTTCTGCCAGCAGGGTAAATCCACTGTTGGAGTAATTGTATTGTTCGCCGGGTTTTGCATTTAATTCCTGCTGCTGACCCAGTATCTTAATGATCTGTTGCTGCGTTATCACATCATCCAGCCGCGTACCAGCAATGGCCAGCAACTGCCACTGATCCCGGATGCCGCTGGTATGGTTAAGCAGGTGCCGGATGGTTATTTTTTCTTTGAGATCAGGAAACCACGA
>JANPGT010000824.1:0-2011 GCA_031424135.1 Chitinophagaceae bacterium | reverse complement strand
AGAATCGTACATGCAGCCGTACGCAGCAGACGCTTCCTTGTTAAAATCGCTCAAAAGGCTGAAATTCAGCCCCTGCTCGGCCTTAAACTTGGAAAGGGTTTGGGGAGAATCTACGGAAATGCCAAAAACGGTAGCATTCGCATTGTTGTAAAGCGCAATATTATCGCGGATGCTGCACAGTTCTGCGGTGCAAACACCGGTAAAAGCCAGCGGAAAAAAAAGTAACAAAGTGTTTTTGCCTTCCTGGTCTTTTAATGAAACTTCTTTCTTTTCTGTATCGTGCAAAGTAAATGCCGGTGCTGTTTGTCCTGGTGCCAGTGTCATAGTCTATTTTTTTAGAATGCAAAGGTAGGCTAAGAGCACAAGGAGAAAAAGTGGAAGAAAGGGTAACGCGGTTTTCTCTGCTTGCGCTGCCCGGAAAGGCAGGCTAAGCGGACACCGGGAAAAAGAGAAGGGGCTAAGGCAGGTAATGTATAAGAGCGCAAAACATTATTAAAGAATATGAATTGTAGGTGGTATCACCAGAAAAAATTATTTGTCCATAATAGCATTTATTAAAAATCGGGACAGGTTGCAGCGTAGCAAGCAAGTCTCTTTTTTCTCTGCTGGCGCTGTGCGATTTTTCTTTTTTCACCTGTTAGCTCAGAAGCGGGGGCACAACACCTTATTCTTACTGGAATTATCACGGTCAAGAAACCCGATATAAGAAACACTTAATTCCACACCGCCTCTTCCCTGACTGACGGTTTTTAATTGCGACACGTTAACGTCGTAACTAAGCGCTACAGAAAAAGGGTTATAGTCGATTTTAACAACCGGTATAAATGCATCTTTCCAGCGAAGGAAGGCGCCTCCATGAATCACATATTGGGGTGCATCGGGCTCACCAACTTTGTAAGAGTACAAAACGCCGCCGATGGCTTCGTTAAATGAACCCTGGTTGGAATAATCAGCCTGCAGGGTGAAATACGTGGCTTCATCGATATGAAATTTAAGTCCACCAGAAGCAACAATTTTAGGGTTCAACGCGGCGGATGCGTTCCTGTAAAAAGAATTCCTGGGCCGGTTGAAATGATGATAAGCCAGGCCTATAAAATAAGAGTTGGCATAATCAGGTCCAAAAGTGGAATTAAAGCTGGCGCCTACTGCACCGTCAAAATAAGTATAATTGGGCGTTGAGAAAGTCTCGCCGTCTGCCAGGGCAGGGTTGAATGCTACTCCATCGTATTGCGCATTGGTAGTTACTTTAGACCTGTCGATGCTTTTCTGCACCAGTCCGCCCATGAAACCTACAGAGAGATAAGTAGTTTTATTGCTGCTTAATGATTTGTGGTAATTCAGCGCGGGCAGAAAATCAGTAGTGGTTAAACCGGCGGTGCCTGCTTTATCATACAGTATCTGCATGCCGGCGGTAAGAAAATCATCTCCTTTTCCTACGGGCATTTTGTATTCAGCATTTAAAGAGCCGCTTTTATAGGCGTTGGTAAAACTGTTCCATTGGTCGCGGTACACCATCTGCACCCGTACATCTCCTTCAAAAAGACCTGCCAGTGAAGGATTGCGCAGCAGCGGTGCTTCAAAAAACTGAGAGAAATGTATATCCTGCGCCTGCAGTTGACTGCCCATGCACAAAAGCAGCAGCACAGGTAATAGCATTTCTCGTATTGGGTAATGGGTTTTCATTCCAGTGGATTTTATCTTGCTCAAATTTTCTTTGCTGGCACTATCGCACCAATGTAACGTTTCCTTTATAGGTAATAATATTTGCGTTCTCGCATATAATATCTATCATGTAGATATAAGTATCAGTGGATGCTTGTTTACCCCTATAGCTTCCATCCCATCCTGCAGTGGCGTCATTGGCGGGGAAGTTTCTCTTCTCAAAAACCAGTTCTCCCCAACGATTAAAAATGCGCAGGGCCTGTATGCGGTCCAGCCCGGTGCCCCTTGGATAGAACCTGTCGTTGGTACCATCGTTATTGGGTGAAAAAGTATTTGGGATGAAGAAATT
>JANPGT010000823.1:0-2610 GCA_031424135.1 Chitinophagaceae bacterium | reverse complement strand
AATTTCCAATACAAATGCCATAGCGGTTTCCGGAGGAAACGCCTCAACAAGTTACCGCGTTTCTTTTTCAAACCAGGATGTTAAGGGTGTTTCCCCTGGTAATACTTATCATAAAAAGACCTTTAACGTAGGAATCAACAGCAAGGTTACCAACAGGCTGACGCTTCAGACAAATATTAACTATACCCACGAGGAAAATAATAATCCTCCGCTGGTGGGCGCCCAGGGTATCGGCTTTTCCAGCTTTCTTAACCGTATTCCATTAACGGTTGCAATTTCAACGTTGAAAACGAGTGTTCAAAATCCTGACGGTACCATATTATCAACCAACCCCTTTAATAACCTTTTAACTAACCCGTATTACCTTATCGGGCGAATGTTCGACAAAACCAAACGGGACCGTTTGTTAGGTACAGTTTCCCTTAGGTATGATTTCACTAAATGGTTGTATCTACAGGGCCGTGTAAATGCTGACTTCGGGTACAATAACAATGAAGCTAATAATCCGAGTAATTATGCACCTAACGCACCCATCAATAGTGCCACCGGTGGCTGGGCGGGTAGTTACAATGTTTCCGCGGGTTACAACAAAGAAATGAATAGCGACTTTCTTTTAGGAACGAGCCACAAAATTGGCAATTTTTCAATAGACGCAAGCGCAGGTGGCAATATATACACGGTAAACAGAAGCCTCTCCACCCAAAGTGTTACAGACTTTGTAGTCAGAGACGTTTATACCATATCAAATGGCATTACCAAAACCCAGGATTACGGTATTAGCAGATTGCAGGTAAACTCTTTATATGCTTTTGCAGATATTGGCTATAAAAACTTCCTTTTCCTGAATCTTACTGATCGTACTGACTATTTTTCTGTGCTTACGCCACCAGGTTCAATAGTTGCTAAACCGAAAAATTCTTTCAACTATCCATCTGCAAGCGCCAGTTTCATTTTTTCCGAATTGCTGCCTGAAATGAAATGGCTGAATTATGGTAAATTAAGAATGAGTTATGCACAGGTGGGTAACGCAAACGGGGTGGCTCCCTTCAGCAGCCAGTTGAGCTACACAATCGCGTCACAACTGTTCGGCACCTATCCAATCGGAACTATTGCGCTTAACGGAACTGATGCTAACGGAACTACGCCAAACCCATTAATAAAGCCTTACAGTCTTAGCGAAAAGGAAATAGGTTTGGAAATAAGAACCTTAAACAGCCGCCTGAATTTTGATATTGCCGTTTATGACAAGAGAACTACTGACCAGATTTTGCCGGTTGCTTTATCAACCGCTACAGGATATGGTACTAAATATGTTAACATCGCAAAGTTGAAAAATACAGGAGTAGAGGTTATGATTGACGGAACACCTGTTAAAACCTCAAAGTTCAGCTGGGGTGTATCGGTAAACGGATCCTATAATACTTCAAAAGTATTAGCATTAAATCCGGGGCAAACCCGTCAGATAGTAACTTTTTTTAACGGTACAGGAAACGAGTTCATAGGTTATTTAGCGTATGATGTTGGAAAAGAGATGAACCAGCTGGTAGACTACACATATCTCCGCAATGATAAGGGACAGGTAATGTTAAATAGTGCAGGAGGACTTCTGCCTTCAAAAACCATGGTAAATTATGGTAGTGCGAACTACAAATGGATCGGTGGGATAACAAACACATTTAATTACAGGTCATTGAGTTTATTAATTCAGGTTGACGGTAAATTTGGCGGCAAGGTATTTTCGTCAACAGCCTTAAACGGTTTAAGATCAGGTCAAAGCCAGGCATCTTTAGCAGGTCGCAGTGGGGTTATTTTCGATGGCGTGCTACCTGATGGAACCCAGAATACAAAATCAGTGGCTCCACAAACATTTTATGCTCAATACCGTTCTCAAAACATAGGAGATCCGTTTGTTTTCAGCAGTGACTTTATCAAGTTAAGGAATATAACACTTACGTATAACCTGACCCACTTTATTGGTAAAAACGCAAAGTTTATCAAAGGTCTCACGATATCCGCATTTTGCCGGAATGCTGCTTTACTGATGAAACATATACCTACAGTTGATCCTGAAGCTTTCGCTTCAACAAGCGACAGCCGCCTGGGATATGAGCAACATACTGAACCAACAACCCGGACGCTGGGGCTTAACTTAAATGTGAAATTTTAAAATTATTTATATGAATAAAAATAGTTGTCTTATAATCTCCCTTGCTGCAGCGCTTTGCTTAGTGAGTTGCACAAAGGGATTTGAAAAGAAAAATCAAGACCCTTATGCCATTACAAAAATTGACCCGGGATTGTTATTTACAGGGGCAGAACGGGGTATGAATATTGGCAGTTGGGATGGAGAACAAACCATCGTACAACAATATATAAATGCCTATAACGCAGGCGCTACAGCAGGGTTTCAATTTAACCTGGACATAGATGGTTATAGCAACGATCGTTGGGGTGCATACACAGGTGTTATCAAACCTTTGGTACAAATCATCAGTATTGTTAAAGACAACCCGGCCAATAAAAACCTGTATAATATGGTGAGGATATGGAAAGCGTTTGCGTTTATGACGCTTGTTGATACCTACGGTGATGTGCCTTACAGCGATGCAG
>JANPGT010000822.1:0-3849 GCA_031424135.1 Chitinophagaceae bacterium | reverse complement strand
GGGGAAATAATAGAAACAGCTACCAAAAAAATAATCAAAAGCCTGGCAGATGAAAATGGCGGTATTGTACAAAGCGAAAAAATGATTGAAATTCATTTTAAAAAAGCCAAAGCCATTGCCAAAGGTGATCAGTTTGGGCTGGGCAGGGTATTGAAATAAATACCACTGCCGGTAATGTAAAGTTTGCCGGAATAACTGCTATTAAAAATCCAACGCAACTACTCTATTTAGATCCCACAGGGTACACCTGTTCCTGCAGGTTCCAGCCTTTTACGGTTACCTGGGGGGCGGCGCTAAGCGCGGGCGCGTAATCAATCAGCACCGTTTTTTCTTCGCCGGGTAACACAGATACATAGTTGTCGCTGTAAAACACGGGCAAAAGTCTTTTTTTCGTTTGTAGGTCAATGAGAGAAATCCTGTTAAAAAATGCCACCGGGCCGTTTTTTGCATTGCTCAGTTTTACGGCTATCTTTCCGGGAGCGGTGGCTGCTGCACTCACCTGCAGGCTGGGGGGCTGCAGCTTCTGAAGACCGCTGTAATTGCCGGTGGAATCTGGCAGCCAGTAAAAATTATCGCTGATAATCTCCTGGCGCGTATTCAGCAGCCGTAATACCAGGAAGACCCCTTCATCACCGCCGTAGCGTTTTAATTCACGGCTAATCGATAAGTATTTTTTTACAGTGGTAGCACCAATATCAGAAAATACCTGGGTAACCAATGTTTGTTTCCCTTTTATATCTACCAGCTTCACCTGCAGCATCATGTCCCTGCGTGCTTCAAATCCATTGTTCACCACCGTTACCATGCTGTCTGCTGCATTGAACATTATATGTAAGGGTTCCCCGGCTTTTTGAAGGCCGTATAAGCAGGCATTGGGGTCAAGATAATAGTCATACATCTGTCCGCGCATAGCAGTCCAGGGGTTTTGTGTTTTCCAGATGATGACACCGGTATACCAATCCCACATATGAGCGCTGAAGCCTTCTATGAGGGCCCTGTACTGATCATAATTTACCAGCTGCGCTTTTTCGGTGAAGTCTTTAATATCAGACGGTTTGCCGTAAGGGGTGAGGGAGTTGCCATAGCTGATGTATTTGTGGTAGTTCCACAGGCTGTCCTGCACATTTTCGGGGCCGTTTTTATCCAAAGGGATTACCCGGTTGGCTTCGGGCATAAATCTTTCCAGTGAAGCATAGTCACCCAGTCCCACCGACCCTACTTCAGAATTAAAAGGAAACGTGCGGGTCTTAAAAAATGTTTTTGGATCCTGGATGCCGTAGGGGCCATCGCCGTTGCCGCCCAGGAAATTGTACGACATGCTGTCAGAATTGGAATAGTCAATAAACCAGCGCGTACCATCCAGCGAAGGAAGTATACTGTCTTTCAGCGGGCGGAAAATATCTTCCGGCAGCGTAATCTCGTTGCCGCCACACCAGATGGCAAGCGAAGGATGGTTGCGCAGCAGTTTAACCTGGTCTGCGGCCGATGCCAGGAAAAGCGTATGGTCATCCGGGTAATTCCTGCGCGTCCATTGGTCGTCCAGTTTTTGGGGATCCATCCAGCGGCCGTTGCAATCGCCCGAGCCCCAGAAATCCTGCATCACCAGCAGGCCATATTTGTCGCAGGCTTCATAAAATTCGGGACGTTCGGTAATGGCGCCGCCCCAAACCCTGATAAGGTTCAGGTTCATATCGCGGTGAAAGCGTATTTCTGCATCATAGCGTTCTTTTGAAAAACGCAGCATGGCATCAGAGATGATCCAGTTGGCACCTTTGATAAATATTTTTTGCCCGTTTACAGATACCTCACTGCTGCGGGTAACCGTATTCCAGGCTGTTCTCATCTCCCTGATGCCAAAGGAAATATTTTCCTGATCGGAAGGGATACTACCGTTGATGGCAAACTGCAGTTGCAGGTTGTACAAATTTTGAGGGCCATAGGTATTGGGCCACCATAAATGCGGGTTGGCCAGCGTATAATCTTCCAGCTGCACCAGTTTGGTGGATTTGGCGGCAAGGATTATTTTTTTACTTATAGTCTTTCCCTCCAGCCGGTAACTTAGAACGCCCGTTACTGGTTGGGTAGCAGTATTCTCCAGTTCGGCAGACAGCTTAATAATGGCCGGGGATTGCTTGCCCTGTGGATTTCTTACACCCGGCACAAGGGTGGTGATATGCGGATGCAGGATATTTACCTGTCCCGTAGTTTCTATAAACACCTTATCCCATATGCCTGTATTCCTGTCACGCACTGGCTGTATCCAGTCCCAGCCCGCTACATACTGCAGCGAAACATTGCGGGCAATAGTGCCGTCGCCACCTTGTCCGCCGTTGGCATTGCCCGGTGTATCCGGCGGGTACACAATTACGGCCAGCCGGTTGTTACCATTCTTCTGCAAAAAGGGGGTAATATTATATGCCTGGCGCAGGAACATGCCTTTATGTGTTTTTGTATTCAACCGGTGGCCATTCAGAAAAACATCACAGCCATAATTCACGCCCCTGAAATGCAGCCATACCTGTTTGCCGGCGGCAGGGGCTAAAGTCTTGAAATTATTTACAAACCAATACGTGTAATAGTCTTTACCTGTGGTATAAATATCCGGAATGCGTTCGTTGTTCATACCATAAAATGGGTCGGGTATTTCTTTATTGGCCAGCAGGCTGGTCAGCACGGTGCCGGGCACAACAGCCGGTTTCCATCCCGTAAGACGGGTAGCAGGTGCAGAAATAGCGGTTCCCTGCAGTTGCACGTCCTTCATTTTGGCGCAGGTCCATCCAGATTGCAGTTCATATACCTGCTGGGCAGAAAGAGCAGCACTCAATAAAATACAAATCACAGCTGGTAAGATGGAAAGAAAACGCATTGCGGAGTTATTTTTTTGAATCAATAAAAAGGTGCTGATAAACAGGGATTGTCCGGGGCAAGCCTTCCATGTGGCGGGCAAAATAAAGCAGGCGCAATATTACGGATTTTTGCCCACATGCAGGTGAAGTTGCCACCTGCATTGCCTGGCTTAGCTGAAACTGCAGGTGTTGCCGGATGAAAGGAATGGCTCTGCAGCATTCTTGTTTTTTGTAGCTTCGTCAGCAGGGTTCTCTTTCTTTTTTATTCAATTTAAACGATTGTTATGTTATTGATAAAAAGGCAACACTGTTGGTTATACATGGTATGCTGTATCATTTATGCGCTTCCGGCTGCCTCGCAAACAAAGGAGCATACCCGTTTTATAAAACATGTTATTACGCCTGATTTTATTTCTGAAGGCGCAGCAGCAGCAGATATTAATAAAGATGGAAAGACCGATATTATTGCAGGTGCTTATTGGTTTGAAGCACCTGCATGGAAAAAGCATAGTATAGCACCACCGGTAAAGTATGATCCGTCTACTGCCTTCAGCAACTCATTCCTGAATTTTATATTGGATGTAAACAGCGATGGCTGGCCCGATCAGATAAGAATCAGTTTGCCCGGAGAAGAGGCAGTTTGGTATGAAAATCCCGGCAACCGGAAAGGGTATTGGACAATGCATGCTATTCTGAACAATGCAGGCAATGAATCTCCGGCTTTTGTAGATATAAATGGAGATGGCAGGCCCGATCTGCTGTGCAATGATCCCGTGGCTAAAGAAATGGTATGGATGCAGGCACCTGTGTTAAAAGCTGATACCAGTTGGGTAAGGCACGTAATTGCAAAGGGAGAAACAGGTACTAACAGGTATACACATGGCCTGGGATGGGCCGATATGAATGCCGACGGAAGAAAAGATGTATTGATTACGAACGGATGGTGGGAATGCCCGGCCGACCCCTACGCATCGAATTGGGTTTTTCACGCGGCGGATCTGGG
>JANPGT010000821.1:0-2595 GCA_031424135.1 Chitinophagaceae bacterium | reverse complement strand
TGAACTGTCGTACGGCAGGCAGTTGCTGTTTTCAGGGGGTGGCTGTACGGCGGCTTAACAGGAATAACTGTTGTATTCCTGTACTGAAAGTTACAACTACCATTGCTGTATTTCCGTGCCGCGCTGGTTATTTTCAAATGTACGCGTACAGCAGGGTGGGTGTATCACCCAAACAGGTAGTTTACTGCCGGGCCCGGCTTTTAGAAGTAGTTGTGGTGAAACAGGCAGGTAGTACTACTGCTATTCAGGTTCAAAGCTTATCAGTTTATCTTTTGATGACCGCAGACCCAGTTCATTGGCTGTACTGAAATCGAACCTTGCTTTTTTGTGCTGTCCCAGTTGTTTCCATATAAAGCCGCGATGGTACCAGGTGGTAGTATTATTGGGATTGATGGCAATAGCTGCGGAGAGATCCTGCGCTGCGGCGTGGTATTGTTTCAAAGACAGCCGGGCGTAGCCGCTTGCCAGATACACCTCTTCATTGCCCGGTTGCAACTGCGCTGCCCGCTGCTGGTCGGCAATGGCACCGCGATAATCTTTTAGTTGGTATTTAGCCTTACCGCGCAAGTGCCAGGCCTGGGCCATGGCTGGTTGCTGTTGAATGACCCAGTTCCATACCTGTATTTCACCGTTGTAATCGCCCAGGCTGTCTTTCTCCGCGGCCTTGCGTGTATCAACGCCAGCCAATTGGGCCGCAGCGGCTACCGGCATTAGTAATACAACATATCCGGAGATGATAAGAAAGCAACTCAGTTTATTGGCAATTGCAGGAGGAAATGTTTTTTTCATAATCAATTTTTTAACTCAGCAGAATGGGTGGTGATTTTACTGTTTTAAAGGTAGGCAGCTATGCAGGCAAGGGAATGTTAAGGTTATTGGTCCAGTAGGCGCTTTGTTTCGGCTAGGCCAGCACGGCAGACGGGTTAATTTGTCTGTGTAGCAGGTATTTACCGTATGGCTGCTAAGGGTTCCTTCCGGCGGCAGTGTAGTGTAGATACTACATTTATATTTTTTCGATTGATTTTGATCATGTTTGCGAAAAAATCTAAAAAATAGTTATAAACATTTGTGAATTAACCGGATTTTAATTTATTTTCGAAATGCAAACCATTTGCAACCGTCCAATGTCCAATTTGATCCGGTATTCAATGAAAACCATCCAAATCCTTAATTAAAAGCCAGCGGAAATTCCAAATTCCCAGTGAAAAACAACCATCAAGGTTGTTTTTTCTTTTTACAACTATCCCACACCTATAATAAAGAGGCCAGGTTTACCACCTGGCTTTTTTAATGAAACAGCAGCAACCCGTATACGCAAAGGATGACTGCGCTTGCACCCAGCAGTTTTTTTGGGGAGAATTCCGGTTGCCGGTGCATGATGAGGTAGTTAAGAAACAGGTGGACGGTGACCACTAAAACAAAGAGAATGCCGGCATCTGTTCCGTATTTGGCGCCGGAGGCATAGCCCATGGCAAACGCAGCTATAATAAAGAGCAGCATTAATAGCGCAAAGAATACAAGATTCAGCAGTATGATTCTTTTCATAATCTGGTTATGTAGATGCACCCCAGTTTAACCCGGGAACTGGCAGGGGGGCAAAAACTAAGAACTGTAAACTTCGAACTAAGAACTGGATTCCGTCCATTTATCCCTGTCATCCGGCGAAAATTTCCATGGCGCAAAGTTGTTTTCCACGTTGCTGAACATGCTGTTCCATTCCTGCGGGGCATTGCTTTCTTCCATCACCAGGCTGCGGCGCAGTTCAAGAATAATTTCCAGCGGATTGATACTTACCGGGCATGCTTCCACGCAGGCATTGCAGGTGGTGCAGGCCCGCAGTTCTTCTACGGAAATATAGTTGTGCAAAAGTGTTTTGCCATCAGCGGTGAACTGGCCATTCGCGCTGCTGTTTTTGCCTACTTCTTCCAGCCGGTCGCGGGTATCCATCATAATTTTTCGGGGCGACAGGAGCTTGCCGGTAATATTGGCCGGGCAGGCAGCGGTACAGCGGCCACATTCGGTACAGCTATAGGCATCCAGCAGGTTGCGCCAGCTAAGATCCATTACATCTTTGGCGCCAAAGCTGGCAGGGGCTGCCGCTTCTGTGGGGGCCAGTTCAGGCTGCATGGCATACAGCACTTCGTTTTGAATGGCAGGCATATTGTGCATTTTGCCAGCGGGTTCCAGCCGGGCATAATATGCATTGGGGAAAGCCAATAGAATATGGAGGTGCTTTGAGTAAGGCAGGTAGTTTAAAAAAGCCAGTATACCGGTAATATGTAACCACCAGCAGGTTCTTTCAATGATTACCAATGTGGGCGTGCTGACACCATCCAGCAAGGGGTGTAAAAAGCCGGAGAATATAAAACTGCCGGTCAGCTGTTCGCCGTAATGTCCATACCCTCTTTCCTGCAGCAGGGTATCGCTGGCGTTCATGGTAAGAATCAGGGTCATCAGCACTATCTCTGTAATCAGTATATAGTTGGCATCACTGCGGGGCCATCCATTCAAATCTTTGCTGATAAAACGTTTCAGCTTTAATACATTTCTGCGCACAAGAAACACCACGCATACCGCTATTACTCCCACTGCCAG
>JANPGT010000820.1:0-2001 GCA_031424135.1 Chitinophagaceae bacterium | reverse complement strand
GTGATCCCGCAAAGTTATACATCCAGGAAAAGCAGCGCGGATTGCTGGCCGGGCACAAAAAAGCCTGCTTTTTTTATTGCAATGCCTAAGTAAACCAAGAAAACAGGGCCCTTTTGAGGGCGGCTGTTTTCGCTACTTTGTTTTTCATTGCTTTTAAAAAGCAGGCCGGTATCTTTCTAAAAAGAGCTGGTAAAATTAGGATAAGGTCTTTCCAGGATAACTCAATGTCGTACTCACCATTAAAAACGGGGCAGTTGTTTGGAAATGCTGTTTCCTTCGTCTTTCAGAGGATTGGATAATACAATAGAGTAACTTCCAGGGCCTTTACCTTTGTTTTGCACGTAAAGCTGCTGGTTTTTAAACTAAGCCGTTTAACGGGTCTGGGTCAGGATATTGGGTTGGGCCTACCTGGCCGGGGGAGTTCTAAGGGATTGGATTAAGGAAAAAAATAAGTTGATTGACATTGGACTTCGCTGGATATTCGTTAGGATATTGAACAAAGTTACTGGACGGTTATTTCAGGACATTGGATGGTCTTGTGAGGTTGCTAATCCCCGTCAATCAACTTGATACAAATGTACATGTGGACAACTATGTGGACAAGCGCATATCCCCCCTATTTTAATTATTCGGTATTTACTGCACCCATCGTAAATCAACCAACCACCCCTGTTTGTTCTACTATTCCCCAAAACGGAAAATTACTTGCCATAATGGTTTTTTAGTATATTCCGAAATATCATAATTTCGTACTTATACTATGGTAAATATGACAAATTTTTATTCTTTTTACATCAAGGCTTTACAAATCAGTAGCCTCCCTAAAGTCCCAAACAATACCTTATGAAACATTACGACCCCTCCAGGCCCATCAAAGTTGCCATTGCCGATGACCATGCGCTTTTCCGCGCGGGCGTAAAAACCGCATTGGCAGTGCGTAAAGACATAGAAATGATTGCTGAAGCAGATAACGGCATGCAACTGCTGAACCTGCTTAAGCATGTGGAGCCAGATGTTATTCTGCTGGATATACAGATGCCCCTTATGGACGGCATTACTACCCTGCCGGAAATCAGGAAGCTGTACCCGGATATCAAAGTAATCATACTGTCTATGCACAACGACCACTCCATGATCTCCAAGCTGATGGAAGTGGGCGCCAATTCTTACCTAACAAAGAATTCTGACAGCGAAACCATCTACCAGGCCATTAAAACCTGTTTTGAACAGGAATTTTACTTTAATGAGCTTACCAATAAGGCCCTGCTTTCCGGCCTCCGTACCAAAAAAGTAGACCACACACCGGAAGACGTACAGCTGAACGATAAAGAATTGCGCATCCTGAAACTGATGTGCGAAGAAAAGACCACCAAGGAAATCGCCGATATCGTGGATATCAGCCCCCGCACCGTGGAAGCCATCCGGGACAAGCTTAAAACCAAAACCGGCGCCAAAAGCATGGCCGGCCTGGTAATGTATGCCGTTAAAAACAAATTACTGGAAGAGGGCGCATGAACTTCTTCTCAATAGATAACTGAACAGTCCCAGCATATTTCGCCGGGACTGCTTTATTTTCGGCCTGTTATGAGCGATTATTTACTGTACAACGACAGATTTTTTAGCAATGACGAGCCCCTGGTGCCGGCAGACAACCGCGGCCTCCGCTATGGCGACGGCCTTTTTGAAACCCTGAAATTTTCCGGGAACGAAATACTGATGAAGGATTGGCATATGGAACGGCTTTTCAGGGGGATGGACCTGCTGCAATTTGAATGTCCTGCCCTGTTTACCCCGGAGAAGCTTGCCAACCTGGTAGCGGCCCTTTGCAAAAAAAACAAACACCAAACCGCCCGGGTACGCATTAATATCTTCAGGGGCAACGGTGGTTTGTACGATCCGGAAAACCATTTTCCCCACTGCATCATTCAAAGCTGGTCGCTGCCCGGAAAGGATTTTGAGCTGAACGAAAACGGATTGGTAGCGGGTATTTATACGGCTGCT
>JANPGT010000819.1:0-2488 GCA_031424135.1 Chitinophagaceae bacterium | reverse complement strand
ATAAAAAGAAAATATTTTTCAAGCTGTAAACTATATTGATAATATTATGCACCCTGCCCAAATGAATATGATAATACGTTGTTGGTTGCTGTCGGGTGCAGCTGTGCTGGTATTTGCATGTGCCATAGCGCAGCAGCCGGCCAAGCCTGTTTTTGTAGCTGGTGCTGAAGGGCATAAGAGTTACCGCATACCTGCCATCATTACTTTGCCCGGGGGTAAACTGCTGGCTTTCTGCGAGGGAAGGGTAAACGATGCAGGTGATTTTGGTGATATTGACATTGTAATGAAAACCAGCAGTGACCACGGCCGAACCTGGAGCCATTTAAAAACGGTGGTAGATGCAGACAGCCTGCAGGCGGGCAACCCTGCCCCGGTAATTGATATGGCTGATCCAAGTTTCCCTGCCGGCAGAATATTTCTTTTTTACAATACGGGAAATAATCATGAAGCAGAACTAAGAAAAGGTAAAGGGCTCCGGCAAGTATGGTATAAGACCTCGGCAGACGGAGGGATAACCTGGAGCAATGCGGTAACCATTACGCTGCAGGTACATAAACCCCTGCAACCCGCCATCAACCCTGCTTATCATTTTTCGGAAGACTGGAGAAGCTATGCCAATACCCCCGGACATGCCACGCAATTCAGCACCGGGAAATATAAAGGAAGAATATTTGTAGCAGCCAATCATTCCGCAGGTGATCCGCAACCGCATTTTACTGATTATAGTGCCCATGGTTTTTACACTGATGACCATGGCAACAGTTTCAGGTTGAGTGCGGATCTCCCTATGCCCGGGGGCAATGAAAATATGGCAGTGCAACTCAGCGCAGACAGGCTGATGCTGAATTACAGGAACCAGAAAGGGGACGTGAAAGCAAGAATTGTAGCCATCAGCAGTAACGGAGGCGATACCTGGGATACAGCTTACTTTGATAAAAATCTTCCGGACCCTGTTTGCCAGGGAAGTATTTTGCAGGCAGGTAAATACAGAGGCAAACCAGTGCTTGCATTTTGCAACGCCGCAGATACCGCCAGGAGAAATCATTTAACGGTCCGTATCAGTTTTGATGAAGGTAAAACCTGGGCGCAAAATTATTTAATAGACCAGGCGCCGGAGGGCAATAAAGGAGATTATACCGCTTATTCCGATATAGTATCTCTTGCTGCAAATAAACTGGGCGTATTGTACGAGAAGGATAATTACAAAGAGATTGTATTTTGGATAGTTAGCTGGAAGCGATAGTGCCTGGTGATGGCACTGGTGGACCTGCTAAATGGCCCCGGTTAGCGAAACTTTGTAACATGGAGCTCAGGTCTGCTGCGGGATGAATCGATTTTAAGATCTGGCGCAAACGGTTGCACTTAACAGTCAATAGCATTATTCCTTATCTTCGGAACAACAGGCTTGCTGATTTCTATCTATTTTAAAATCAATTTTTATTATGGCCTCTACCGCAACCACCGCACCCATGGCAAGTGCCGCAAGTACCAAAAACTATGTATATGTTATTTCAGTGCTGGGTATCCTGTTCTTTACTTTTGGTTTTGTAACCTGGCTGAACGGCACGCTGATTCCCTTTCTTAAACTTGTTTGCCAACTGAAAGGTGAAGTGCAGCCATTCCTGGTAACATTCGCCTTTTATATGGCCTACTTTTTTCTGGCTATCCCGTCTTCCATTATATTAAAGAAAACCGGGTATAAAAAAGGGATGGCCCTGGGCTTGCTGGTGATGGCCCTGGGTTCGCTTATTTTTATTCCTGCAGCCAATGGCAGAACATTCGGATTATTCCTGGCAGGTCTTTTTACGCAGGGTATGGGCCTCGCTTTAATACAAACTGCCGTAAATCCATATGTGAGTATTGTAGGTCCGCTGGAAAGTGCCGCAAAGCGCATGAGTATTATGGGGGTTTGTAATAAAGTAGCAGGAGTACTAAGTCCATTGATACTAAGCGCCCTTCTATTAAAAAATGCGGGTAAGCTGGAAGCCAGTATTGAATCTGCCGGCAGCCAGGTAGAAAAAGATGTATTGCTGGCAGAACTTAGCCAGAAAATCATTACACCTTATATTGTATTGGCGGCCATATTGTGCGTGCTGGCTGTGCTCATTTACCTTTCATCATTACCTGAAATTAATAACCAGGAAGAAAAGCCTGTTGACGGCGCAGTGGCAAAGACCAGTGTCTTTCAGTTTCCTCACCTGCTGCTGGGCATCCTTTGTTTGTTTTTATATGTGGGTGTGGAAGTAATGGCGGGCGATGCGATTGGCACTTATGGCAAGGCAATGGGACTTCCGCTTGACAAGACAAAATACTTCACTACGTTCACGCTGGGCTGCATGCTGGCCGGGTATGTGATTGGTATTTTTGCTATCCCCAAATTAATTTCTCAACAGGCGGCGTTAAAGTATTCTGCTATTTTTGGCATCCTGCTTTCCATACTCGTTTTTGTAACACATGGCAATACAGCTATTGTATGCATTGCCCTGAT
>JANPGT010000818.1:0-5477 GCA_031424135.1 Chitinophagaceae bacterium | reverse complement strand
GTAAGCAATGACAAACCATCGTTTTATTATTTACTGGAACATGGAGCAGATGCCAAAGCCAAATCACCGGGTGGCTACAGTACACTAATGTTCTTAGCCAGGGCGGATGCAGACGATCCAAAAATGACCCAGGCTTTGATTGACCACGGCGCATCACCGTCAGATAAAGCACTTGATGAAACAGACGCACTGCATCATTTTAAAATGCGCGGCAATACCCCCTCGGTTGAATTGCTTACAAAAAATCTGATAAAAAAATAATAAACCAGGTAAAATGAAACATAAAATTCTTTTCGTATTATTTTTGATTGCCGGCACTGGCCTTTTACTCACAACACTTATCAGCTGGAAAGCAACTACAACGCCGGTTGCCGACAAGACCGTGCAGGCATCCGTAGTAAAAGCGTTTTCGCTGTTACAAACTACTGGCGCCACCTTCATCAGTAAGGCGAGATGCGCCTCCTGCCATCATAGCACCATGACCTCCATGATTTCCGCTACACTAAAGAGAAAGGGCATTGGTACGGTGGATACTACTGCCGCACTGCGTGACATGGCCATGACCGGAACCCTTGACTTTGTGGGGAATCCCAATCTGAACAGCCAGTTTGTCTCCGCAAAATTTCTTGCCCCATATGTGTTACTGGGCATGGATGCAGAAAAACATGCAGCCGATTTCACTACGGACATCGCCGTAAACTATGTCATCAGCCAGGCATTGCCGGATGGAAGTTTTAAAGCGGAATATGCAAGGGTACCACTGGAATGCGGAGATATTCATTTAACAGCACTCTCTATACGCGCCATACAATTGTATGCACCAAAGGCAACATTCACACAAACACAGCAACTTATACAGCGTTCAAAGCAATGGCTGGAGAAACAAAATACTGCAGACCAGCAGGAACTCAGTTTCCAACTGTTGGGTATGCACTGGTGCGGCAGCAACACAGCGCTCCGGGCCGGCGTAGCGCAATCACTTATTGCACTGCAAAATAAAGATGGTGGCTGGTCACAATTACCCACTATTGCCAGTGATGCATATGCCACAGGGCAATCCATGTACGCACTGATTTTATCAGGAGCGGCAGACAGCAGGTCGGATGTGTTCCAAAAAGGAATCCGTTACTTATTAGACACCCAGGACAAAACAGGTGCGTGGACGGTGACCACACGGTCGAATCCCATACAGCCATTCGTTAATTCCAACTTTCCGCCATACGATGACAACCAGTTTATTTCGGCGGCGGCTACCAACTGGGCCACGCTTGCACTGGCAGAAGCACTCCCGGATATAAAGTAAACCAGCAGTTGTAATGTGGAATACTTTTGTGCTGAAAACCGTTTATATAAAAGCAGCTAAATTGGCAGGCGATTTTGTTACCAGCACTAATAACCAGAAAAACCTGTGTGATAAAAAATAGTACGCCGGCGGGCCGTGGTTTGGAACCGAAATTTGCAGCGGTGGTACGTCAGCGACGCTACTGTTCCTGAAAAATAGCTACAAATCCGGCCAGGATATTCTTAACAACACATTGCATGGCACCTTAAACGCGCAGCCTTAGTTGAGAATTTACACCTGGCAACCTGTCCGTTGGCAGCTTCAATATAACTATGCATCAAGAAAAGCCTTAAAAAAGAAATCCCCTGAAAAAAATCAGGATGCCGCTAATGACAGCAATTGAAAAAACAATGGTTCCGGTGATAAGGCATTGATTCAGTAACCTGAGCCGCTTCTGACGGAAAGCGGTAAATTCACCCGGGCTAATACTGTCGAATTTTGGTTTCAGGCCAAGCATATACAGCAGCATTGAAATAAGGAATAATACAGGCGGAATAATATAGAATTGCTGGCCCGTCTTTTTAAAGGTATCTAAGCCCAGGTACTTTAATATCGCGAAATAAACAGGAATGGCCCCCAGCGCGGCGGTCACCATCATTTTACAAAAATCAACCGCTATAGCCCTTGAATTTTTTACCCATTCGCTCATTTCTGCCATATCCGGGTCTTTTACCGCCTCTGTGGGGCTTATCTGCGCCATTTCCTCGTCCGTTACAAGACCTGTAATCTCAGTATTTGCGGGCACTGGAATTTGAGCTGCAAATACCTGGTTCGAAACAGTACAGGTCAGCATCCATTCTGCATAGTCTCCGGGCCCTCCAAACAACACCATTGATTTAGCATCTTCCTTCTCTACCAAACCTTTTAATCTGTACGTATGGGCGCCTCCGCACCTGGGGCAGGGCTGTACCAAATGATCTATAATCTTAACTTCCTTCATTGGCTGCTACAGGTATTTACTTTTCAATGCTATCGACCGTTGTACGGATAAGCATTCTCTTTCCGCTTTCGTGCTGCTCATTCTTGAACAGTAATGAGGAATACACAAAAGGCACAAAGTGCACTTCTTCTACACCTGTATACACCATGAACATTTTTGTATAAAGGGGATTGTTGTCCTTTTTTGCAATAATGGATGTCAGATACTCCTGTGCACGCCCAAAATCAAAAACACCCAGCAGGGGCTGGACTTGTTGTTGATCCGCGGGAGAAAGCATTACATTAATAAAACTTCTTACAATATCCATTGCGAAAGGATTGGTGCCATAAGGCGGCCCTATTAACCAACTGCGGCTGATTAGCAGGTTACTTTCTATTATATCACCTGCAGTATTCACCGTAACAGACAAGTCTATCTCCTGCTGAAAACCGCCTGTCTTCAAAAAATATATCTTACCGCTGTAAATGTCCTCGGCGCCGGTAACAGCAATATTGAAAAACTGCCAGAAATCAGTTTCTTGCAGTGCTGCAAATTGTCTGGTAATTTTTTTACACTCCCACGCAGCCCAGTAATTACATGGCACAAACACAGAAAAAACCACACGCTGCAATTCTTCGTCGGTAATACTCCATCCCTTAAAATTGGGGCCGGTTTCTTTTTGCGCATCTACGCCGGCATGATTGTATTCCTTTACCAGCAGTGAAAAATCGGGCCACGGGTCATAGTAGAGGAATCTTTTTCTTGGCGCATCATAACCTGCAAGACAAATCGTATGACCTGTATGACCATCATAAAAATTTGTCATTGCCATTAACTTTGGCCCTATAGCATACAGCGCCTTTAAGGTGTCTACCAACTGCGCCGGGTGAGCGCGTACCACTCTTTCAATTTTAGCTACCGGCACTTCCGGCTGCCCCGTTGCAAGCAGGCAAACCGGATACTTGCCTGTAACCATACCTGCCATCTGCCAGCCTTTTTCCAGCGTTGTTCCTTTATAATTATCATCTGGCGGACTTCCTTCAACGGCCTGTATCAAAGCATCGGTAAACAGCTTTGAACTGATACTTTGTTCCTTTTTATTGAAAGGTGCTGCTTTTACCGCCCCGGAAGATGGGGCAGCCCCGCCAAAAAAAATATCTTCCATGGCAAAGAAATTTTTGAAGGTTGATAAACCGGAAAAGGTGCGGAGAAATATTATACGACATATTCAGCGCTGCAATTCAAGCGCAAAATATTGCAGTTCTGCTGCTGTTCCCATGGGTCGAAACTATGCTGTAAAAATACGATTCGTATGCTGCCAGGCAATACTACTTTCCGGGTATCAGTTTCTAAATTGTGGAATTTATTTCCCCAAAATCAACAAAGTGTACCGCCGTACAGGGTTCATGTACCATGGCATGATATTTATTTCTTCTCCTGTACAAGTTCACCTTAAAACAATTTACCATGTCAGTATCCAATGCAATTGATAAGAATATTCAGTTCCTGATTGATGTTAATTACCAGCGGATGGTTTCATTTGAACAGGCAGCTTTTCTCACCAATGAAACTTCATTTAAAGAATTCTACCTGGCAAAAGCAGAAGAAAGTGAAATTAATATCCAGCAGCTGTTTATTATCCTGAATATTAAACAGGAAGAATACAATGCACAATACGCAGCAAACGCTGCTGATGTTTACCTGGCAGAAATGTTCAATGGTAAGAAAAGCCCTGGAAGGATACTGGCATCTATCAAAACATTTGAGAAAATTATTGCCAAATGGTATAAGAATACGCTGAAAGAGATCAACGGTTTACCCAATGAACTGGTAGAACTGGTGAAAGGACAATACCGCTCGCTGACCAATGCCCAATTGCAGCTGGAAACGCTATAAATGAGCTGCAGCAAATACAATGTTGCCGGCAGCGGCTTTCATGATTATATTGCCTGCAACAAGTTTTTCAGGAAAACGGTACTGCGTATTAAGGTTGTTTGTCCGCTGCTGCAGGTGTAAATATTTGCTGCAGCATCAGAAATAGCGCCGGGTGCTTTTTCTGCATCAGGTGGGGTTGTTCAAAAAAATATTCCGCTGCCACGGCCAGGAATTCAGCTTCATTGGTGGCGCCATATGGATCAATATCCGATTTTCCGGCAGCAATTTGTTGTATTTCCTGTTGCATACGTTGCAGCCATGGTAATGCGTAAGGGTGAGGCAGCAAGGCAGCCGGCAATCCATCTGTGTCGCCGTCAGCCTTATCAACCAGGTGTACAAATTCATGACTAGCAGTATTTGATTTGCCTGTTTTATTAATAAACCCATTTCTCAAATCCTGCTGAGATAATACCATCACATTTTGAAGCGCGCCATTGCCTACCATTCCCAGTGTATCCCTCCCCCTGCCTGCAGTATGGTAATCTTTGTCAAACGCATCAGGATATAATAATACCTCATGAATATTATTGTACTGCCAGTTCTTAAATGCAAAAATGGGAATGATAGCAGCGGCGGCTACAAAAACCCTGTCCATGTCAGTTACAGTTGTTTTAACACCTGTGATACGAACACTTTGTAAAAACATCCGCAATGACTCCTCAAACCTGGTTTTCTCTGCTGTTGTCAAACCCCGGTAGAAGACTACGTTTTCCTGTAGTACCTGCCGGGCCTGCACCGCACCGGGTTGCGTTAGCACAGCTTTCTTCCGCACCGCAGCATACACAATACCTGCAATAATCAGCAATGAAACGGCGACAGTTACTACCTGCATATGGTGCAATAGTAAGACAGATTATTCAGCAAATCACAAAAAACCAGCCGACGGGTCGGGTTGTTACCAGCCTCCGCCGGCCGGCAGCTGATAACGCAACAGGCAGGCCGTACCCTGCATACATTGCTGAGGCATCCCCGCCTTACTGAACAATAAACCGGTTAGCGAACAGCTGTGTAAAATCATTGGCAAACATGATATTTGCGCAGTCTATACATATGATTTATTCATACCTTTAAAAGAGACTTGCCAGGAAAGGTTCAAAGCCAAATCTGACACCCTTTGATATTCAGCTGTTAATTGCAACCTTCCATATATGAAACGCAGATTGTCCACTGGAAAGTTATTGACAACAGGCTTGTTGTTACTGTTGATATTTGCGTATGGGCGGTATCACCTGCTGCTTCCCTGGCTGCTTACTGTAACCGTTTTTTTAATCCTGCTTTTCC
>JANPGT010000817.1:0-3296 GCA_031424135.1 Chitinophagaceae bacterium | reverse complement strand
TCTGTAAACAATCCATTGTTTTGCGGCGTAGATGCCAGTATCCAGCTAATGAGTGGAAAACGCAGGTCAATATTACTGCGGGTACCTTCAAAATCATCAATATAGATAGAGCCGCTGGTGCCTTTGCCTATCTGTGGGGGGTGACCGGGTTTTAACACAGCAGCTTCTCCATATGCCTGGATATTACTCATCTCGGTGGTATGGAAGCCGGGCAGTTTATCCAGCCAGCGGGTTAGTTGCGGAAATTCTGAACGGTAATTGAAATCAACCCCGTACATATTGTTGCGGATAGGGTCTCCATCGCTGGTGCTTACCTTGCTGAAATAGGGGCGTTCGCCCATTTTTACCACCTGGCCCCCGATGCTGAATGATTTTTTGGCCGTATTGAATACCTGGTAATTCAACTGCAGGCCAAGATAATTGCGCTGCTGCAGCCCAAAGCCTGCATTGTTTTCAAACTGCACATTCACCGGTACACCAGAATTAACAATGGCCTGGTTCAGGATCTTTACGGTACCCAAGCCATAGTCAACGGAGTAATCGATGCCTTCCTTTAATACGGTACCGCCTGCACTAACGCTAACGGACCCTTGCGGAACGTTGAATGCACCCAAAGAGATTTCTGATGCGGAAGAGCCCTTGGCTTTACCGCTGATGATAAACCTGTCCAGGTTGGCATAGGTTTTTGCAATTTCCTTAATGGTATCGTACAGGGGGTAATATACGTATTGGTCAATGGTGGCCTGCGGACTGCCGTTAAAAGCCCTTTGCTGCAGATCGCGCCCAAAGGGTTCCAGCAGTGGGAAAACAATCCGGGCCTGCTGGGAGAAAATAGTGCGTTGTTCTATATAGTCAAATACACCATCCGGCTGTGGATCGTTGCGGGTGTTTAATGTGTCTAACCGTAAAATCTGCAAAAGAGGAACGCCTGCTCTTGGTCCTTCCGGTAAGTAGCGTTTGGTACCAAGGCTGGGCTGCTCGTACAATAGATTTAGCTGGAAGTCAGTTGCCTGCACTCCGCTGAGGTAACTGCCGTCTTTTGTTTTCAACACGTACACGTTCTTCATCATTAAATCCCATAGCGGCAGGTTGGGACGTTGTGACGTGGCTTTCAATAATTTCAGGAACAGTACTTTTTGGGTGCCGGTTTTTTGCGCAGTGGTATCTGGCGGTACATCCTGTGAAAATTCCCCCACCTGTTTAACCTGACCGTTATAACTGTAACGGAAGGCAACGCCCAGTACTTCGTCTGACTGCAGGGGCTGGGTTAAAGAAAGATAGCCTACCTGCGGGTCGTAGTAGTAATCGTTGGCAGTAAGCTTGCGCGCAAATGTTTTTTCAAAATCCTGCACCGGAGACAATCCCAGGGCGTTAAGTTTGGAAGTGATAAAGGAAGAATTGCGGCTATTGGGATCATTGATGATGCTCCGGTAAAGCGTGGTTACATCATTATCGGGCAAACCATTGGGCAAAGGCTTATAGGGCTGAAAAGGTCTAAAGGGGGTGCTCTCTCCCAGGTCCATCAAACCAACAATATCCCTGGCATCTGTAGTAGAGCCATTGCGGTTGGTAACCCATACCTCCATCTGCAGTATCTGCACCTGCGAAACAACCGCCGGCAGGCTGGCCAATACTTTATTATAGTTATTACGGAAATACTGCGCCAGCAGGAAATGCCGGTTTTCTTCGTAATCGTCTGCTTTAAACTCAAAAAGGTTAGAGGCTGAACCACCCTGCAGGCCCAGGCTCTGGCGTTGCGAACGCTGGTTGGCCAGCACGGCGGTAACGTTTAGTTTGCCAAACTGCAGCTGGGTTTTTATACCAAACAACTGTTGGGCCCCCTGTATAAGGGTTCCCTTGGTGGGGAAAGAAACGTTGCCTGCTTCAATGCGTTTAATAATCTCGTCGTTGGTGCCGGAATAATCCAGTTTCAGCTGGTTCTCAAAATCAAAGGTAGCCTGGGTATTGTAGCTGATGGGCAGACGCATTTTGTCGCCAATATTGGCAATCACGCTCAGGTTGGCGTTCATGTCAAAATCAAATCCACCGCTTTTACGCGCCCTTTCCGGCAGGGTAGGATTTTTAATATTTTGTCCCTGGTAACCGGCTATGATGTCTACGCTCCCCTGGGGCTTGATTTCTATTTTTCCGTTGCCAAAAATGCGGTTGAAGAGGTTTTCAGTAACGCCCAGTTTGGGTTTCAGCATTTTTTTATTGAGGCCGCTGAGCACATTGGAGCGTTTCTTAAAGTAATCGTCTTCGTCCTGTTTGGCACGCAGTTTCACATATTCGTCAAAAGTGAGGTAGGTAGGTTTGCGATAATAGATGTTACCAATTCTTTCTACAATATAGTATTGCTTTGTTTTGGGATCGTACTCAATGGAGTCTTTGATATTGGCGGGGTCTTTTAAATCAAGGGATTTTCTTCCGGGGTTTGACAATTTGTCTCCTCTTCTGTCCTGGATAGGATATTTAAGGGAGTCACCCGGTTTGGCCTGGGCAATAGCAGACAGGTTACTGCCTAACAGCAAAGTCAGCAAAGCAGCAAGTGTGGTTACCGTGGTCTTCTTTAGTATTGAGCGCAATAAAACAACCAAAACTTGGAAAGAGAAATTAGTTACGTAGAAATCGGGTCAATAGGCTTACAGAGTTTTCAGTGCTTTTTTGATGATATCTTCTATTTTTTCGCCGGCAGGGGCGCTGGACAGCACTTTTTTAACTGCCTGTTCGGCAGCTTGTCTCCCAATACCCAAAGCCAGTAGGGCATTTAACGCATCCTGCTCTAATGTATTGCTTACCAGCGCAGCTATATTTAGCTCATTTACGGTTTTGCTGAGTTTGTCGCGCAGCTCCAACACCACCCGTTCCGCGGTTTTTCTGCCAATGCCTTTGATGCTTTCCAGCAATTTCACATTTCCCTGTACAATGGCGCGGCTGATTTCATCGGGTTTCATGGAAGAAAGCATTACCCGGGCGGTGCCGGCGCCTATGCCATTGACGGCAATCAACTGGATAAAAAGGTCTTTTTCCTTCAAGTCGGCAAATCCGTAGAGTACCTGGGCATCTTCGCGGATATGCAGGTAGGTATGCAACAGCCCACTGCTAAGATCCTGTATGCTGGAATAGGTATTCAGGCTTATCTGTACCTCATAGCCTACGCCGTTTACATCAACAATAACGGCAGCGGGTGTTTTTTGTACAAACAGGCCTTTTACAAACGCGATCATGGCAGCGAAAATAAGATGAAAACCAATGTGGAAATATGATAAAGAAAGAAATGTGGAAATGTGGTAAAT
>JANPGT010000816.1:0-3721 GCA_031424135.1 Chitinophagaceae bacterium | reverse complement strand
CATTCAAAATGTGGGTCCTGGCCGCCTTCTCCTGCGCCCCCACCTGGAAAATGCTTGGTTGTTAATGCGACAGAAGCCTGTCCTAATTGCGCGCCCTGGAATCCCAAGACAATCTGCGTTATCATTTGTGCAACCCATGCTGAATTCTCCCCGAAAGTACCTTCGATTCTTTGCCAACGGGGTTCGGTGCTGAGATCCGCCATGTACATATATCCTTTCCGTATACCCACCGAAGTCCACTCCTTTCGGGCAATTGCTGCAAATTCGCGCACCAACGAAAGATCATGCATGGCAGACATGCCCAGTTCACCCGGCCATGTAGAGAATACAGTTTTGCCTACACTCAGTCCCACCGAGGCATCTTTGGTAAGGTGATTGCGGGGATTGGACGCTATAATGGCTGGGATGCCAAGACCATCTGACTCGCAAAGAGCCTGTAATCTATTGGCCCAGTCTGCCATTATGCGGGCAGAGGTATTTGCCCGTAAAATAAAATGCCGCAAGTGAAACTGTGTTACACCTTTAGTAGTGCCAGCAATATTCATTATTGGATAAGGCAAGGGCTTGCGTGTAAATACATTCACTGTGCTAACCCGATCCTCTTCATTAAAATCACTGGTAATTGAATTGCCATTACCGGCACCACTGCCGAAACTTGTTTCATTCTTCAAACCAGCCGAACTGATTAACATGAAACCAACTTTTTCTTCCATAGACATACGGGTCAAAAGGTCTTTGCTCCTTTGTTCCGAAGTCAATCGCCAATCCTCATACGCATCAAGCCGTCCGTTGCGGTTTAAATCCTTGAAACGGAAACCGCCCACAGTAATAATGGCCGCCGTTCGGACGCCCAAATGTGGTTGCGTAATTAGTTTGCGTACAAACTGCGCCCGCAATGTAATGTTCCCACAAATAATAAATATAAAGAGACAGGCTACCAGGCAAGAGGGCAATCGTTTCATGTGTTGCATAGCTGCAATTGTTAATACCGGGATCGTCCCGGCTGTAGTGTAATTTAACAATAATTCATTCAAAACATCAGGTATCGTTTGGGTGATTTTTCCTGTAAGGGAATAAAAAAAAATTGTTTAAGAATAAGGATAACAGGCAGTGATGCAGGAATCCACTTTGTTCAGGCATGATGGCTATTCAAATATGAATAGCCAACGCCTTTAAAAGTTCAGCTCTTTCCTGGACCGTAAATATCCTGTTTTTAAGGGAGGGTGATTGGCAGGGTTTATTTCATCTTTACTACTTTACCAGGCCTTGCTTAAACCTAAAAAATATGAACCGGTGTGCGGGATACCGGTAGCAGGAATTCAGAACGGTTAATTAAATACTCCCCTGCGTATGAAAAAGATAGTAATAGTTGCCTCCTTTTTGGCAGTACAAACCTCCTTTGGACAGGATTGTGCAACACTGGCTGCCACCAAACCATCCACTACAGTGCGCACCCCGAACGTTACCACAGGGCCCGGCGCCGGGGCAAAGCCAGGCATAAAAATAGCCACCATTAATCCCCGGCTGGACGCAGCTGAGCGTTGGATAAAGGGCCTGCTTAACAATTTCACCGGCGCCAAACTCTCCTATTCAAATACCTACGCGTTTGATGCCTCATCAGAATTTTCGAAGTTCCTGTACAACGCTGCAGGCGTAAAAGAATATTATTACTCACAGATGAGGTTCTATAGCTATTACTGCAGTGGAAATAATATTATGACCGAGGGGGAGAGCGGTTCTTCCGTAATGGTCTACTTTAATAATTTCTTCGATAGCTATGGCCCCCACTCACTTGCTGATGAAGCTGGCTTATTTACCATTAATGGTAAACCGGCTTTCAGGATCTATGAAAAAAAATACACCCAGGGCCGTGTTGATTTTTATGAACGGATGTGGCAGACCGATGCTAACGATACCGCGTACGGTTCAAAAGACGATTTCATTGTTATCCGCAACAGCGATCAGCCCGTTTTCATTACTATTACCAGGAAAGAATTACTGCCGCAGCTGCTGAAAGATATAGACGCCAGCAGGAGTTCGCGGATAGCATTTGCTACCTCAATGTACAATCCAAAGAATGAGGCAGCTAATAAAGCGGCATTTGATGCGGAACTACTGCGCATCGACAATTCGAAAAACTATACCAAAGAACAGATGGCACCCTACCGGAAGCGATTTATTGAAACCTGGGAAACGGAGCAACAAAAACTGGATAAAGAAATTGCGCGGGCAGACGCCGATACAAAAGGGGCTAAAGATCTGGTGTTGGAATACATGAAAAGACCGGCGGAGTGGCTCGGCCGAACCGTGCAGGATTTTTATTCCGGCTCAGTGTATTCTGCATCATCCATGAGATCATACCTGGACAACCTGGACCTTGTTCGCTACCGTCCGGAAGAAGAAACCCGCACGCAGCTTGTGTGGCTGAATCCATCCTACTATAATAAATCATTGGGCGGGGAAGTGCCCCAGCTTATCATGGTGCAACTGGCAAAGGGATCCTATCCACACATGAAAAAAGTAGCAAAACTTGTCAGGCAGCCTGGCGCATTAGCGCCGTTGGAAGCCTTACTTCATCCAGGAAATGCTCCGCTGGCTGATCAAACCGCAACTGTTGCCGGGGCCAGTTATCAATTGAGTTTTTTACCGAAGCTAAACGCACTCACACCACTAACCATTCCTGCAGACCTCACGCTTTCTGCAGTTCCGTCAATTCCTTTCAATCGTCCGCCAGTAGCCGGCAAAATCCCTGTAGACGTTTCCGTACCTTCCGCCAAACCAGTTCAATTACCCAGCCAGCTAATAACGGCAACCGACTATAACCGCTATATACAGGAGCTGTCATTAAAAATTGAAAGGGCAATATCACCAGAGGAAAAACGGAAAGCAGATGCATATTTGAAGAATAACAAATTGTCCCTGTCAAAAGAGATCGGCAATGCCGCTTTGGCTGCCTGGTGGCAAAACACTCCTAAAGCAGGTTTGTATTTATACAGCAGGGCGGTTACCGCCAATACTACCGATGCACTGACGGCGAATAATTTTGCCGCCTTGCTAATCATGGGCGGGCTACCCGAAAGAGCAGTCCCTGTCCTGGAATACTGGAACAGGCTGCGACCTGCGACACCCACTATTTTATCTAATCTCGGAAACGCCTGCTATCGCCTGGGAGATATTAATACAGCCATGAAATGGCTGCAACAGGCGGTGCAGCAGGACAGTCTGAACCCAATTGCCAACAAACTGCTGTGTATCCTCTACCTGAAAAATGGCAATATAAAGAAGGCACAGGAACATGGCGAACGGTCAATTACAAAGTGTCATGATGCGCAGGTAATTGCTATCCTGCGCCAGCTTAACAGCAGTATAAAACCTGGTGAGATCATGAGCCGCTTCCCTCCGATGCCGGCCAGGGAATTCCCCATGCTGGAAAGAATCAAATTACCTGCAATGCCTTCCCGCCTCGATGATATGGAACAGTTTGCAATTGAACTAAATGCTATAAAGCAATCAGTAACCAAAACAATTGCTGACATTGAAAACAAGCGGCCAGGCGACGGTAGCGATCTTCAACAGCATTTATTGACTGCCGGCCTCAGCAAAGGCATCTCTTCGATGCAGGTAAAAGCACAATATATAATGATAGATGGCATGCAGGAATACCATGCTGAACAGATAAAAGAGGATGAAGTTTTTCGATACCACCTGAAAAAACTGAATG
>JANPGT010000815.1:0-2370 GCA_031424135.1 Chitinophagaceae bacterium | reverse complement strand
TAAATCACAGTTCAGACAAGTTAGGAGGCCTGGCAAACGCATCCTGTAAACCTCTCATCTCATAAATCCTAATCGTATTTGCGCAACAAAACGATGTTTGTACAGCTAAGCAATTTTTTTAGTATACGATCGTTTTACACTTAGTGCAGCTAAATTTTACTGTGGAGTATTCGTCCGGCCATCTGCATAACTGATGGCTTTTTTGTTTTGAAAATCCAATTATCCAAGTCCACATTTTCTTATGAAAATCCTCTCTAGTATCCTTTTGCTGGGTGCCATTTTCTTTGCCCAAAACAGTAATGCCCAGGGGGGTAATAATTGTGCAACGGCAATGTCCAACGCTGTATCCCTGCCATTCAGCGCCATTAACCAAAGCACCTGTGGCAAAGGCAATAATTACAGCAATATCAATTATCCCTGCAACAATAATAACAGCGCCCTCTACAATGCCGGCGAAGATTACCTGTATTATTTTACTGCCGCGCAGAGTGGTATTGTCTCTGTTAAAATAAATAATATCAGCCCCGCCAAATCCAACGCCAACTTCCTGGTTACGCAGGGATGCCCGGGCAGTATTGGCACCAGCTGCGTTGCGTTTCAAACCAGCTCTGGTCTCAACAACAGCATGGAGATTTCTTTTTTTGTTACCCAGGGGCAGTCTTATTTCATTACCATGGATAACCAGGTGCCCAACAACGTTAGCCCTGCCTGTTTTAGCTACAATATTGATATGATACTCACCACCATCCCCGTTAACCCGCAGTGTACCAATGCCGATTTTGAAACCGGGGATATCTATGGCTGGACCGCTTTATATGGAAAAATTACCACCAGTGTCGCCGGGTCAAAAACACCCGACTTCAATCTTATTGGCGTGGGCATACAGCCCAACAGGCATGTGATACAAACAGGCGGTATAGACCCTTATGGCAATTTCCCCATGGTATGCCCCGGTGGCAGCTATTCACTGCGCATAGGAAATAATATCAATGGTGCACAGGGCGAACAGATCCGGCAATCTTTTATCGTTGATTCACTAAATCCGTATTTCACTTATAAATATGCAGTGGTATTTGAAGACCCTAAGCACCCCGTGGAACAGCAGCCTTTTTTCAGGGCGCAGATGTTTGATAAAAACGGTGTATTGATTCCCTGCTCAGAATACATTGTAGCCGCCGCCGCCAATATTCCGGGCTTCCAGGTGTCTGCCAAGTCGCCCGATATCTATTACAAAACATGGACCACCGTAGCCATTGATCTGAAAGGCTATGCCAACCAGGCCGTTACTATGATCATTACCAATGGCGACTGTGCGCTGGGAGGGCATTTTGGCTATGCCTATATAGATGGTACCTGTTTCCCTACTTCCAACCTGGGCTCTAACGATACTATTTGCGCGGGCAATTCAAGAAAATTAAAAGCGCCCGATGGCTTTGCTTCTTATTTCTGGAAGCCGGGTGGCCAAACCACGCAGGAAATTGATGCCAATGCAACCGGCATCTACACAGTAACAGTAACTTCTTATACAGGCTGCTCTTTAGATATAAGAGATACCTTGTTTGTGGCCCCTGTGCCCAAAGCCGACTTTACTGCCAGCGCGAGCAACTGTATAGATACCAATACCGTAACATTTACCAATAATTCTGCTGTGGTTGCTGGTGGCGCCATCAAACAACTGCTCTGGAATTTTGGGGGCGATGCCGTACCGCAAACTTCCACTGATTCTGTGGTGAAAGTATTTTTCAATACGCCGGGCGACCATTATGTAACCCTTAAAACCATTTCAACCGGCGGCTGCGAAGATTCTGTACAGAAGAAAATATACATCAACCCCTGTTCCTTTTCTGTGCGTCTGGATGGTGGACTTGTCTGCAGCAACGGCTGCCTATCACTTGCGCCACAGGTATTTTTGGGTACGCCTCCTTTTAAATACAGCTGGTCGCCCAATGTTGATACAAGCGCCGGTCCGATTACGGTTTGCCCCACAGCAGATACCACCGTATACACCATTACCGTCACCGATGCGCTGGGCGATGTTGATACAGATACCGCCATCGTCATAAAAAATCCGAAATTCACTTTAACTACTGCTACTTCAGATGTAGGCTGCCGGGTAAACAATGATGGGCGTGCCTATGTATATGTACATGGTGGAATAGCGCCTTTTACTTACCAATGGAGCAATGGCGCTACAGGATCTGCAGATACTGCACTTACGCCCGGCCAGTATTCAGTAATTGTTACAGATGCATTGGGATGTACAGACAGCGCCGTGGTAACCATTAACCAGAAAGCCGCACAATTGAAGGTGCTTATCGATAAAGATTCGCTGGCCATTTGCTATGGCAGCAGCATTATACTAACTGCCAG
>JANPGT010000814.1:0-4652 GCA_031424135.1 Chitinophagaceae bacterium | reverse complement strand
CCTTCCAGGTAAAAACTATGACACCAGCCCCCGGGTGTATCATGCTGTTCCAGTACCAGTACGCGCTGTCCGGCACGTGCCAGGCAGATAGCAGCGGACAGGCCGCCGGCCCCGGAGCCGATAATGATGGTATCCAGTTCCATGAATGTAGTGCTTGGTGATGGCCAGGGAATACTGGTTGTTGAATATAACGCTAAATAAGGGGGAAGGCAGATTTATTAACGGTTGGCAAAACCATTCAGTGTCAGGCCGGGACGACCTTATAATTTTTGATAAAATAGCATAAAAAAATTTGGGTAGAATTTTACAGCCCTTATCTTTGCAATCCGATAAAAAAAGGGAGTTTAGCTCAGTTGGTTTAGAGCATCTGCCTTACAAGCAGAGGGTCGGCGGTTCGACCCCGTCAACTCCCACAGAAACCCCGCAGCAATGCGGGGTTTTGTTATTTTATATTGACATCCCGGTTAAAACTTCACCACCTCCCAAAACGCCTTCTTGGGCTTAAATTCCCGGTCAAACAGCAGTGGGTAATCTTTTCGGCCGCGTACCGGAAAATTATCCAGCCAGCTGCTGCGGTCTGAGATATTCCAGAACGTAATACCAGTGATGGACTGCCGGTATTTCCTGAAAACAGCGAAACAGGTTTTATATACTTCCGCCTGCCGCTGCTCTTTCCAGGCAGAAAAGCTGGTATCGTAATCAGCTGCGGCTCTTTCCCTGGCATTGTGTTCTTTGGGATATACTGATATATCCAGCTCTGTTACCTGCAGGGGCAGTCCCAGTTGTGCCAGCCGGCCGATGGTACTGTCTAGCTGCGGCCCTGAGGGTTCATTGATGGCCCAATGCCCCTGCAGGCCAATACCATGAATGGGAACACCTGCTTCCTTTAACTTTTTTACCATGGTATAGATTTTTTCCCGCTTGCCGGCATTGATCTCATTGTAGTCGTTGTAGAAAAGCAGGGCCTGCGGATCAGCAGCATGCGCATACTCAAAAGCTTTGGCCACAAAATCTTCCCCGCATACCTGGTACCATAAAGAATTACGGAAATATTCACCAGGCGCATCTGAAATCACTTCATTCACCACGTCCCAGGCATATACCCTGCCTTTATAACGGCCCACTACTGCAGTAATATGATCTTTTAAACGCTGCAGCAATACTTCTTTGCTGACTGTTTTACCTGCTGTATCAACAAATAACCAGGACGGCGTCTGGTTATGCCAGCAAAGGGTATGACCTCTTACTTTTAAATGATTCCGTTCCGCAAAAGCAACTATGGAATCTGCCCCGGCCCAGGCATATTCATTTTCTCTGGGATGAATGGGCCCCATCTTCATGGCATTTTCCGGGGTAAGGCTGTTGAATTGCTGCAGTACCAGTTTTGCCTCGCCTTCCCGCTTCAATGCCTGCGGAGATACGGCAACGCCTATCCGGAAATAATCTTTATAATAGTCTTTAAGCCCCTTACTGTCTTCAGTACCATTCTGAGCTACCAGTTGAAACTGCTGCAGCAGCAACAGTAATACCATAGTTAGTGAAACATGTTTTTTCATTGTTGTTATTTTACAGGGTGAGCCGCCCTGTTACCTGCTGTTGTATCATCCTGCAATTTCAAGGGCGACCACCCATTTACAAAATGTTTGTTTATTTAAAATACCGGCCGGCATAATCTAAAAACGTTGGCCAGTTGGGCCCGGTAGTATGGCCGCCACTATGCTGCCGGAAAGCGATCTCGCCGTCTACCAATGCAGTTTCTATGGGCGGAAATTCGGTGGTGCCCAGGTCTTTTTTACCCAGCAACCTGTATACCGGTCCCGCATACACGCCCCCCAGGAACATACCCCTGGCATCTACCCACTGCCCTTCTACTTTTGGCGAACCGGAACTGATGAACACCGGGCGTGGGGCACACAGCGCTACCAATTCGTGCGCATCCACCGGCAAATCACCCAGGCCCAGCGGACCAACATACTTTATAAAATTGCCCGCGAACCAATGGTATTCGCCCGAAGACGCCAGGTTTTCCACCTGTTCGCCAAATACCCGGCGTAATATTTTTGTTCCGCCTGCACCCGATGACCCTATAAACCCGATGGTTATGCGCGGTTCATATGCCATGGCAACAATGGCCGCTTTACCATAACGCGAAAGGCCTTCAATCACGATTTTCTTTGGGTCAAGTAATTTATCCGTAGCAAAATAATCGATGGCCCTGCTGGCGCCCCAGGCCCAGGCGCGTAAGGCACCCCAGTCGTCCGGCTTGCGCGGCTGACCTTTATTCACCAAACCGATAATACCCTGTGTTAGTCCGGCCCCATTATCCGCCTGGTAACTGGCAGGTACAATCACTGCACAGGCCCAGCCTCTTTCAAGCACCTGCTCCTGCCAGCTTTTTTGCACTGGTGTACCGGCTGGCGGTGCTGGAAACCGGAAGCCCGGCGGAAACACAAATCCAAATTCCATAATCATGGGTACCGGCTTTGTAATGTGCGCAGGTATGGTAACCGTTAGCTGAATGTCTACTTTTATTTGGGGATACGCAGCATTGTCTACATGACCAAGCAGATTTTTTACTGTTGCCGCTGTTGCACCAATTGTAGTATCAACCGTACTCATCACCTCCCAGCTTACTTTTGGTGTAAGTGCCGGCATTCTGCCATAAATTTCTTTATCAAATGCTTCCACAATTTCCGGTCTTCTTTTTTGCCACCAGGTTTTTGCATCGCTCACCTGCTGGCCATTGTTTAACATCAATGGATCAGGCAGCGTGTAGGTATTTATTTTCGATTCGTCTGTATTGGCAGCATTGGGCGCCTGCGGGTTGCCGGATGGACCCGGCCGGGTAGTACTGATGCCCAATTGGCCAAGCATCTGTTGGTAATCCTGCTGCGTAACGCGGTTCATACTGTCGCGGCGGATACTGTCTGCAGGCGACAGCCTTCCAAACTGTGCATGGCCCGTTACTACAATTAATAAAAAAGCGAACAGCGATACAATATTTTTTTTCCTATTGGCCATCGTTAATGTGTTTGGTATTTTTTAATGTATGCCGCAACGTCAATCATAGGCGCAATCCAGAGCTCCTTTTCATGTTGCTGCAGGTATTGCAAAAAACGGCGGTGTTCGGCTACATCCACATTCAGTGAATTGCCCCCTCCCACCCCATGAAATAAAATTACCAGCAGTGATTTTGTTTCGATGGCTTTCTTCACCCACTCTTCCATCTGTACGGCTGTTTGTCCATTTACATAATAACAATCTACATTGTAGAGATCTACTTTATCGATGGTATGCATTTCTGCGCGTACCGCCCTTGCCGCCACAAAATCATTTTTCATACCGCCTATAAAACTGCTGTCACCAATTTTCATATCGCCACAGGTAAACGCAAACGTGCGGCTGGTTTTTCCATCCAGGGCCTGCAGAAATACATTGTTCATACGGGTTTCATCTACCATGCGCTGAATGGTATAGCTGCGCATATCATAATCAGGTTTTACCCACTCACGCCCCTGCCCGCCTACGCACGGATGATACAGTGTATGGTTGCCCAACTCATGTCCACGTGCAGCCAGTTTCCGCCAATCGTTCAGCCTTTCTCTTACGGAGGCAGAATAACCGGTGATATAAAACGTGGCTTTTAGTCCCAGTGAATCAAGCACCGGGATGGCATTGTCAAGGTGCTGGTTCACCGCATCATCATAAGTGAGGACTACGGCAGCTTTCTTACTATTCCATGGCGTGTTGGTTTGCGCGGCCAGTTGCCCCAAAACAACATGCATCAGCAATAGCGCCATTCCGGTTTTCTTCATGAGTAGTTGTATGATTAAGGATTTTTCAATTGTGTATTGGTTACAAAAGCTATCCGCTTGCTGTCGGGCGACCATGAGGGTACATTGATGGTGCCCTGCCCGCCGTACAGATAGGCTATGCTTTTCGGCACGCCGCCGGCTGCCGGCATTAACCGGATATATACTTGTTGGTAGAAGGGATGGGTAGTTGGATCTATGGATGCGGGAAACGACAGGTATACAATCCATTTTCCGTCGGGCGAAAAATGCGGAAACCAGTCGTTATAGTCATCAAAACTCACCTGTTCCTGCTGGCTGCCATCTGGTTTCATTCGCCAGATTTTCATGATGCCGGTACGTACCGAGTTAAAACAAATCCATTTGCCATCAGGACTGTATTCCGCACCATCATCCAGCGTGGGCTGGGTAGTGAGCGCGGTTTCTTTTTTGGTAGCAATGTCTATTGACCAGATATTGAATTGCTTATTCCTGTACCCGGTAAAAATCAGTTTTTTATTATCGGGGCTCCAGCAATGAAAATAGGAATGCCCGGAATCTTCAGCAGTGATCTGCAACGGACGGTCAGACCCGGTAACCGGCATGGTAAAAATGGTGGAAGTTCGTTTAGCACCCACGTAATTACTCAGGCCAATCATTTTTCCGTCAAAAGACAAGACATGATCATTGTTATTGTTTCTTGCAGTACCTGTATTTAGTTCAGCAACGGACTTAGTATCCAGGTTGAATTTGTACAGCAGTCCCGCGGAAGAATTGAAGATAAGCGACTGGCCGTCCTTCGTCCAGTTAGGGCCCTGGATTGAACCGGTATCGCTATGCTCTATTTTTCTCAGGCCGGTA
>JANPGT010000813.1:0-4118 GCA_031424135.1 Chitinophagaceae bacterium | reverse complement strand
TAAGGTACTGAGTATACTGGGGCTGCTGCTGGGCAACTGCCGGTTTCAGCAATAACAGTGAACCCAGGACCATGCATAATTTTCTCATCGCTGCAACTGTTTTCATTTTTATCTCAGTATGGTTACCGAACCGTTTATCCGGGTACGGCCATTTTTAGGATCAATCATCCAGTAATAAGTGCCTACCGGTAATGACTGGCCGTTTACCCTGCCATCCCAGTTTTTTGTGTAGCCGGTGGAATGAAATACTACCTGCCCGTACCGGTTGTACACCTCCACGGTGCAATCCGGGTAAGAGTCAAGGTACTGAATTAACCAGGTATCATTGATGCCATCTCCGTTGGGCGAAAAAGCATTGGGCACTTTAATCTGCTTCAGAATTTTCACCATTACTTCATCGGTGCCTTTGCAGCCATTGGCAGTGCTTACCCGCAAAGTATAGGCAATATCCAGTGGGGCCGTTACTTTTGGCCGCGCAATGGCAGGGTTATCAAGATAGATTGCCGGCGTCCAGCTATAGACAGGGTTGTTACCCGTTGCGCTGCCTTCCAGCACCACAAAGCCTCCTTCCAGTAAAAATTTATCAGGACCTGCATTTACTACCGGCATGGGATAAACGGTGATGGACCTGCTGGTATCTGCTGTGCAGCCGTTGGCGCCCGTAACGGTATACTTTATTAATTGCACCCCGGCACCCGCCTGCAAAGGATTAAACATTCCACCCGCAGTTACGCCTTTTCCCGAATAAACACCCGGAGTAGCGAATACAGAATTATCCCTGGCTGCCGTTAGCTGAAAAGCAGGAATATCTTCACATACAGCCGGCATGCTGTCAAACTGCAACTGCGGACTGGCATGCAGTGTAACCGTGCTGGTGGCTTCGCTAACACAATTTATACCCGAATACACCACATACCTGATCTGGACTGTTTTAGTGGCGGGTGTTCCAAAGTTGGGGTATTTCCAGGTGTAAATTTTTCCCGCCGCAGGTAAGCTATCTACTGTTTTTAGCAAGGGGTTGCTGGTATAGTCCCAATAAATCTCCGTACGTATAATCTTGCCAAAGTCAATGGAAGATCCGTCTTTAAGATCAATTGCTTTATTGCTGCATAGGCGGGTATAATCAGTTACAGACGAAAAAAGCGCTCTCGGCACTGCACCGTTCACTGTAAACTTCCTGGTGGTATCTTTTACACAGCCGTCCCTGCTGGTGACGGTCAGCTTCACATCGTAGATACCAGTCGCCGTATACCTGCCCTGCCCGTTCTTCCGGGCGTCGGTAGTACCGTTGCCAAAGTCCCACAGGTAAGTAAATGACGCCTGGCTGTTATCAGCAATATAACTGCTGTCAGTAAACTGGGCCACAGGATCGCTTAAACAAATGGCCGGGGCGATGAAATTGACTACGGGCAGCACGTGCACGGTTACCGGAACTGTCTTAACCGAACTCTTACATCCGCTGCTCAGCTCCACCTGCAGTGTTACATTATAGGTGCCTGTGGCGGTATAGGTATGTTGCACCGGGTTATTATTGGTAGCTATTACGGGGGTAGAATTATCTCCAAAATTCCAATACCACTTAACTATGGTACTTCCCGCAACTGCCACCGAATTGTCTGTAAACAGCATGGCCTTGTTTAAACAGGCGGCAGCCTGTGGGGTAAAGGCGGCAGTTGGTGGCGCGAATACCGTAACATTTTTTGTAAGGGTATCCGACAAACAGCCTACATCCGTTATGGCAGAAAATTTCACAGCGTACACGCCACCGGTAGTATAGGTATGTGAGGGATTGCTGGAATCAGCCAGCAGGCCATCACCAAAACCCCAAGAATATTTAATAACTGGCCGGCCATTGCCGTTCACCGTATCCCTGAACAAAACGGGGTCTGTGATGCAACCATTGTTTGCATACGAGAAAGCCACGGTGGGTCTTTCGTAAATCTGCAGGTCGTAATTAATTTCCTGTTCACCGTTACAGCCATCCGAAGTAGTGTTGGTAGCAAAAATCTTAATCGGAAAACTACCTGTGGTGCTGATGGTATAGCGCTTGTCTAATTTGTAGCGGTATAGTGTCCTGCCATTCACCACCCAGGTGGAGTCGTAGACGGGGGTATTAATTACAGAGTCGCGCAGGCCCAGCGTATTTAAACCTGCGCCAAACACCCAGTTGATTTTGGTAGGTTGGTAAGGAAAGGTCATTGAAAAAGAAAGCGGCGAATTTTTACACCCTGCAGGAAAGTTTACAATGGCATATTGATTATTTACGGTAACAAACTGGTAGAGATCTTTCAGGTTGGTGCCGGCACTGTACCCATAAGATTCTGCCGACCCCACCCCATAGGCGATTGCATTGAAACCGGAATCGCAGGTAATGGTATGGGCCCCCCTGGAAACCGCCACCTGGGTATAGGCATAAGCGGGGTTCTGCGCCACGGGTGAAAAGCTGCCCACCTGGCCGCCGTCGATCTTAAAAGACCCGATGGCCCCCGGGGTGTTTGGCACCACTGCATTAATATAGTGCTCACTGATATTGGTGCCGCTGTTGGGCTGCATAGAATTGAGGGTAACCGAGGAAATAGTTTGTTCAGTAGGGTTCAGGTAAATCATTTCAGGATCCCCATTGCCTTTATTATTGCTGCAGCCGGCAGAAGTAAAATACTGTGCTACCAGTATGGGCTTATCAGATTGTATATAATTGGTCTGGCTATTATTAAAGTCGAAATACTGCCCGTTTACAAACCCGTTCACCAATATGCCGTTCAGGCTTACGGCGGCCGAAGGGTCTGAAGTAAAAACCCGGTAGAAATTGGTTTGGCCAGTTCTGTCTGCCGCATTGATACCGGGTACCGTAACATAGTTCTTGCCCCAGGTATTTACCGGGTACATCTGCTGGTAGAGATTATCTGAAGTGCCGACGCTGTTGACACAGCCAATAGAAATTTTGCCGCTGCCGCAAAAAACCGCAATCCGTTTGCAGCTGCCTGCACCTGAGCTTACCGACTTTATTTTGGAGCCTGTTAAATCTGAAGCGGACAACACCTGGAAGACTTCTCCCTGCGTAAGACTGTAGGTATAGGTGGTACCCGCCACCAGACCGCCGCGGGTGTTGCTGGAAGGCGTAACTTCTATGCTGGTGGCACCCGTATCTGTAGCAATGGCAAAAAAGTAAGAATAGGAATCAGACTCATTTGACAACTGGGTATAATTAACGGAGTAATATTCTTTGCCCAGGGTAGCCACGGGCAGGCAAACGGTAGCCCCTGAAACGGATCCCACATAAATAAAACTATACACCACTACGGGCTTTTCGGCGGTCACGTGAATACCCAGGTTGGTCTTTCCTTCGCCAAACAGGCCGGCAGTTCTTGGAATATCAATGGTGGTAATCTGGTTGGCATTAATGGTAAACGCGCTGGAAAACCCAATGCCGGGTATGGCAACCACGCCAGTGGTGCTAACATCCGAGGTGATATAAATCTGCATTTGCTCTGCCGGGTTCTGGCTGGTGGGCGTTCTGAACATCCTTACATGGTTGCCATAGCCCAGCCAAAAATCCTTTCCCTTGTTGCTGAAATCCTGTGCCTGCGCAGCCAGGGAAATCCCCAGCAAGCAGGCTAAAAAAAATCCAGTCCTCATGTACAGTGTCTTGGTTATATATAAAATAATCTATATGAATGCTGCATTGGGCGGCCCGGTTTTTCAACCGGCAAAATTGCTGTTCCCGCCATCGGAAGCTGCTGTCAGCAACTGCAAAAAAACTGTCGGAAAAATGCCGGCAACTGGATGGCCCTTAAAAGGATTTGGAGATGGAAGCTGAATTGAGAAAGAGGTCGTTACAAAGATGTTCAATTAAACCCGTTTTTACAAGTATCCCATTTTAAAATATTCAGGTAAAATATAAAGTGTCTTAAAAAGGCATCGTTGACGTCTGGCTGGAGTTAATACCTGAATTTATCAAAGTGCTGCCAATACGTCACTTACTTATTTTCAAGATAACAATACCCTCATTGCCATACAGCTGTCTTTGCTCTTTGCAGGTTCTCAGGAAAAGGCAGTGCCAGCAACCAACATTTTACTGCCGTCAGAAGGTTAGGTGCGCCCTTCATATTTACTCAGCC
>JANPGT010000812.1:0-7792 GCA_031424135.1 Chitinophagaceae bacterium | reverse complement strand
CAAAAGGATGTCGCACGTCTGTCAAGAGAACTCGTTGGCTAGATGAAAATATGGGCAACATGTACCTTCTTACATTTACCTGAAGGGTTGGCACCAAAATTCTCTTGATTTGTCTCCAATTTAAACATTTGGAGCATTTTTTCACACAACATCTATAGAGATCCAGAGCCAGACATTCGCTTGACTGAAACGTTGTTTCTGTTAAGTTACTTCAACTGTTTTATAGTAATTAAAGTAAAAATTGTACTTAAAGCGGTGGAAGGGAATGGTTAGGGGCGTTGGGATCGCAATTTTTAAACGTAACGCAACAATGTCACAACGTAACGCGCGCCAAATTCGTTGAAGCTTGAAACGGAAAGGAAAACTTAATTTACTTAAACCAAAGTCATAGTGACCAGATATTTTTGTGCGAAAGGACTACTAGTCGCCCCGGAAAGGACTACCGGGGACTACAGTAACTGTGTGGTCGTATAAAACGAGACCACACTATGGACTACCCGGCTTAATTGGAGACTGTCTGACCGGGAGGGGGAGGGGGGGGGGTGCAAATGAACAAAAATCCTAAATTCTTTTCCAAATCCTTTTTTTCCAAATTTGTCCATACATTTCACCTCGTGCATAAATAATTCGCTCGTCACCAAGTGCTTTTTTAGACTAAATCCTTTTTTGGAGGAGGCGCTCAGAAAAGTTTTTCCAAACTTATTATTCATTTCTCCATGTATTTCGCCTCGTGTACTTCAATTGCACTCCTTTCCTAATTTTTTACACCATAAATCCCTTTTGCATGATCGCAAATCAATTCAAAATCGCATTTTTCACTAAATCTTATAAAGGACTACAAATTCGCTCATCCACATTTGACACAAGTCATCCGCATGCTCCCGTGCCTCTCGACCGGGGGGGGGGGGGGGGGGTGCAAAACGAAATTTTAAATGATAAATTTTTCCATATGGCTGATTATGCTATGAAATGTACGAACTAAAAAGCCAGCGGCCGCCGTTTGTTAAACGTTTTCCGGGGACAAGGTTTCCTCCGGCAGTTCGGTAAATTCAAATTCGCAATCATAGCAATGGTATACCTGCTCAGACGCTAGTGGATACCTGAACAGGAACCAGGACAGCAGCACAGAGAGCCAGTTTTTAACCCCCGCCTTGCTGATGTATTCCACCTCGTGCGAACCACATTGCGGGCAGGTGATGGAAGACCGGTACACATTATCGAAAGCTTCCAGCAATTTCTTTGCTTCCTCATAATCATCCGGAAATACCATCAGCTTAATGCCGCCAATGGCATTGGAAAGAAACGGATCGATGGTTACGGTGTACTCGTCTTTCAGGTAGCAGGTAATCCCTTCCTCGTCAAGACGGGCAAGGGTCATACTGGCGGTGATGTAATTATCGTAAGAACGCAGCAGCAGGTAATCCATACGGTAAAATACAAAAAATGCCGGTATTTTGAACCACGCAGGCAGAGAGGCAGAGGGTATCACGGAGTTTTTATTAAATATTGCGGTTAAATGTAAAGGTGACACCCCTACATTCAAATTATGCCTGCAAGTGCCGGTGTCACCCCATGGTTTAGCCAGGTGTCAAATATTTTTCTCCAACTGCACTTTCAACTGTTCTATTGTTTTTTTAAGTGCTTTTGCATTGGCACTGCTGCTGTGGTTCAACGCATCAATCAAAAATATCCAGTGCTCAATGCTGCCTGTTTTTTCTCCTTTTGAACCCGCTTTTTCCCACAATTCTTTATAGGTGGTAGCCACTTTTTCATATGCCTGTGTAGAATGCGCTTTTGCTGTGTAGTTCAGCATAAGCAGGCAAAGTGGCAGGTTACCGGCCGCTACCAGGTCCCAATAATTCATTTCTATCGCCAGCTGCTGGGTAAGTGTATCCAGCATCAGCTGCACCTCTTTTACTGCATCTTTAAGCAAGGGCAGGCTGTACGTGCAGGCACTATGCCTGATGCTTTGCCCCCATTTGCGTTTGTCGCCCAGCAACATTACGATGCATTCCAGCTCATACCAATTGGCCAGTGCATAGGCATTTTTACGGGCGGCATAAGATTGCGCATAGTAAGCAGCTGCCTGTTTATAGGCAGTCATTTTCTGCGGCTTGGTAGTACTTAATACCGCTTTGCGTTTGAAGGCGCTTGCCAGCAGGTTTAACCGTTCTGAAGTAGGGCTGTAGTTGATAAGTATATTCAGATCTTCAATTACTTCATCCATATTTTTCAAAAACGCTGCCTGGCGCTGACCGGTTTTCAGGTATTCGCTCACATACCATTTGGGGCGGATATTGCAGTATTGCTCCATGGCAGAGAAAGAGAAAGAAGCATTCTCCATTTTCAAAAGACTCTCATACTTCAACACCGCTTCCTTGTACATGCAAAGCCCGGAAAATATCATCGCTTCTTTTTCTGTGATGGCGCCATTCCTGATATCGGCCTTATCAACAGAAGCCATTATGCTGTTCAGTTCTGCAGAGAGCGCCGCAGTAGTATAGCCAGATACTTCCAGCTTGTTCAGCAGGTTGGCCAGTTCTACTTCTGCCTCCCGGGCAATCACAAATTCTTTCACCTTATACTTGGTATAGCCTTTTGTGAGGGTATAAAACTGATCGCCATAGCACTGGTATGCTCCCCAGGTATTGGTTTGATTGTATTTTTCAAAAATCAATCTTCTTGCCTGCTGTACTGCCTGTCCAAACTCTTCGCCTTCAAACATGTTTTTGTAAAACTCTCTTGTAAAATCCAGCGCTGCGGCATCGTCCACGGCCCAGCCTGCAGCAATCACCACTTTCACACCGTTTTCAATCAGTTGAGTGCCTATATTGGCGGCCAGTTTAAACCGGTCGCGGAACAGGGTTTCTGCTGCGCCATCGGTTCTGCCCAGGTGACAACAGTTTACAAATACCATTTCGGGCACTACACTCATCTGGCATATCTCGCGGGTAGATAAAAAAACATTGTTACCTATCAGCATACCAGATTTCTTTGAAGGATCCTCATCGTACATGCCATGGCCCGCCAGGTGAATGATTTTGTATTCCCCGCTGAACAATGCCTGTATAATATCGGAAGCGGAGCCCCTTAATATCCTGGTAGTATCATATTCATTACTTTTTAGAACATTCGATACCATTTCTCCTTCGTCGTACGCGCCCTGCAACTGGGTGAAGAAACCTTTCAGATCGGGATCTCCAATTACCAGTGCTGAGTTTTTGGTAGCGGCATTTATCTTCAGCCGGTAATCCTGTGTGGCCAGTTGTCTTACCATACCCGCATTGATACAAAGCGGCTTTGCATTGTTGGTGCTGTCCTGCAACAATTCCCATGGATAAACAGCAGTGTCTTTGTCTACTATCCAGTTTATATTGGCCTGCTTCTTTAATTGCTCTTTAAAATCATTGGGTACCAGCAGTTCAAAAATTGTTTTTGCCAGTTTGGGGCTCCAGCGGTTGTTTACAGACATTTCATTGATCAGTTCCTGTATCATTTCCCTGCTGGTAAAAAGATCCCGCTGTTCTTCCCGGGCGCCACCGGTAGAAATATTAAATTGAAGGCCCCGTACCGATGCGTCTTTCATATTATACTCCTTCAACTCTACATTTATCCTTGTCCACCACTCTTCAGAATTGTCGATGGGCAGGCGCTCCCTGGAACCCAGTAAACGCTTAATGCGTTTTTTCTCCAGTACAATATTCAGGGTTTGATCTTCTTCTTTCTCAATACCATTCAGCACATACAGGCAGTTAAGCGCTCTGTCCTGGTATTGCTCAATAAATTCAATATAGCTAACGGTCATGGCCCGCTCATGCAAGATCTGCCTGATTTTATTGTTGGCATTTTGTACACCCATAATAATGGCCCTGATAGATTTCTCCACAGACAACCCACCATACGCACAGGCAATCAGCAATGAGGAAATACCAATGCGCTCTGTGTTGATGGGGTTTAGGGTGTACTGCGCCTTGCTGTTTATATTCAGCAGGTATTTGGCCACGCCCTGCTCTACACTCTGGGTAAGTTGAAATGCCGTTAATCGTCCGGGGTCGCCCAGCCCTACAATGATGGCGCCATTAAAATCTTTCTGATGGGTGATGATTACTTCGCTGCTGCCGATTTCTCCGGGATACAGACCCAGCTGGTAGCGCTCAGTCAGCGCACCGCGCATATTAAAGTCGATGGCTTTTTCCGCGTACAGCACACCGTCATTCAAAAAGTGCCCGGCCAGCAACGGGTAAGAAGCGTAACGCAGGTCGCCATTGCCAATAGACACCCTTAGTACGGAAGCGCCCTGTTCCAGTTTCTTCTCTCCACCCAGGCCCAGCAGGGTATTTTCTACGCCGTCTGCAGAAAGATCAAAATCGTTTACCTGTGGCGTGCGGAACAAGACTTCTTCTCCTCTTATAGATGGCCTGGATTTCTTCAGCAGGGTGGTGGCGCCGTTGGCGATAATATCTGAAATGCCACTAAAGATGGCCTCTTCATTGGCCAAAGCTCCATGACTTACTTCTACATAGTATACCGAATTATTTTCTATCATTTTTTTAGGGATCCCGGAATCCCATGTAACACTTTGATCTCCGGCGGCGGTACTCATAAACACCAGGTTATTGTTTTCATCAATTTCATACCCGCTGGGTGTTGCCTTGTCTTTTCCGGCTATATAGGCAGCATTGCTGTAATCAATGTAACTTACTTTGCTGTTGATGAAATCGCGGTAAGCGCCAAAACCATCCAGTACTTTTTTAGATGGAATAGGCCAGGCCGGATCGCCCAGTGCTGTTCTCATTTTCTTCCAGGTATCTTCTTTTGCAAAATCATTGCCTGCATCATCTGTCAATGGCAGCAGGCTCAGCAAACCGGGGAAGGCGGCAAAGACTTCCAGCAATTGCTTTTTAGAATGAAACACATCTATCTTGCTCAGCTTGTCTATGATGGGATCTTTTCCAAACAATACATAGGGAATGCGGAAAGCGCCGCCGAGTGGAGAACCCAGAAAAAGCAACTTAAAACCCGGGGAAGCATTTAAGCGTTGCCAGGTATCCGTATGATTGATAATGAAATCGCGCACCAGTACCCCACCCATGGAATGCCCGATGATTTTTATGGGTTGGCCATACTCCATCAATTCATTAATCTTTTTATCAAATAATTTTGCGCAATCATTCAGCTGCAACCGCCAGTCAAAAGAAAAAGTGATCACATCATAATTATTGCCCAGGTAATCTGCCAGTTTCTTGTAAGAAGTTTTTATGATGGAAGGTGCATCAATGCCCGGCTCCGTAATTTTTAAAGCCGATAATTCGCCTGCCAGAAAGCGCAGGTAATTTATCCAGATAAGTTTTCCGTCTTTGGCCAGGTTAGAACCCATGATGCCCGGCAGCAGCACGGCAATAGGCCTTTTACCTGTGACAGTATTTTTAAATACCTGGCCGCCATCCAGGTTCAGCAGGGCATTTCTATCAGCAACTGCGGCGCCCTGTTCCAGTTTGGAGAAGCCTGGCACCAATCCATCGCCGGCAGATTGCAGGCCCAGCATAATGGCGGTGTTGGTTTTGGGATTTTTAAAATAATGGAAATGATCTACGGTGCCGCCTTCATCAAAAAAATACTGCACCAGCTTTAGTCTCTTTGTTCCATTGTACATGGAAGCAGTATTTACCACCAGGTCATTTTTTGCATCAAAAAACAATTTGCCGGCAATTACCGCCAGCGCTTTAAAACTGAGGTTTACCCGGCTATTGCCGCTGATCACCATCAGCGGACTGTCTATGGGTGCCTGCGGCTTGGGATAGTTCAGCACTTTTATAAAGGTGGAGTCGGGGTTCATGGCTTCCAGGCCGGGCAAAATCTCCACATCGTCTTTTGCATCTATCACAGCAGCTACCAGGTTTTTGAAAGCAACGTATACCGGGTTGGCAATAGTGCCGGTAGCCAGTCCTACCAGGTTGAAAACAATATTGAAAAAATGATCCATTCTTTCGGAGGCCAGCGTGGTTCCGTTGGCCGGGCAGGCAACCCGTACAAATTTCTGTACTGTGATATTCTTGTTTTTAATAGCCTCCTTTATGGCGTTGATATTTTTTATATCGTCCAGGCGGTTGTCTTTTTTCAAACAGTTGATTTCATCTGCAGAAAAGCCTGCATTGTTTTCATCGTCTATACAAAACCTGGAGAGCACATCGCCTACCAGTCCGCCCCTTGAATGGCTGATAATATGCAGCGAAGCTTTTGCCGGCAGTTGTTCCACCAGTTCTACCACATTCCTTAGCGGGCTTTTGGTGAGTGTTTCGTGCTGAAAAGCCAACACCCGCTGCTCATAGGTGCTGTGAATGTATTTCCAGAGATCAGAACCTACCAATTCTCCAAAAGAACCGCTGGAAGAGGAGGCGGTGCCGTGCAGGAAAAGCAGGTAGGGCTTACTGTTGCTGGCAGGAATATCTTTGAGAAACTGGAAGCCGGCATCCAGGCGGAATAACCCGCTTTTATTATCAAGTTGTTTTTTTTCAAGGTCTGCGGCCAGGTTTTTTACACTTTTCTGCACAGCTTTTTTTGAAAACACTTTCAGCAGCTTAACTGCCACATTACTCACAAGCCCCCTGTTTTCTGCTGTGGACTGCATAAAAAGCGGTACTTCAAAGGCAGTGTTACCGTCGCGCTTTTTTGCTACGGCTGTTTCGGGGAAAAGATCAGCAATGGTATCTCCGGAGCTAAGCCATACCGTATCATCATCAAATACAAATTCTACCAGGTGGTTATCATCCAGGTTTACCTCGTGCTTGTCTGCTTCCCCACCCCTGGTAGAGGCGCCCATTACATAAATTTCTTTAAGGGTAAGCGTATCGGCGGCATCTGAAGCAGATAGGCTGGTTTGTTTCTCGCCCCGTACAACTAGTTTATTGATTTTCATAAATAAGTGTTTTGTATTTTATATGGTGCAAACATTTTTTGAATGGGTTGATGCTATTGACGGCAACGCTATCCGTCTGCATTATCTCCTTCTGCCAGCCATTGCAACAGCATTTTCATAGAAGAGCCGTCGGCCTTTCTTGATACGTCTACTGACGCATCTTTTAATACGGCAGTGTTTTCGGGCGATAATTTCAAGCCATACACTTTGGCGCCTTCAAAATGGGTATCGCCATCTATTTTTATACCGCTCAGGTCGGCATACCGCAGATCGGCAAAATTGAAATAAGTGGCATGGCAGTTGGCTTTTTTCAGGACCGCATAACTCAGGTCTGCATGGTAGAAGGATGTATAGGTTAAATCTGCTTCTTTGAAAGATGTTTTTGACAGACAGGCGCGGAAAAAATCAGCATAAGAAAAATCAATTTTTGCCCAGTAGGCATCGTTGGCGTTTGCCCAGGACAAATCAAGCTTCCGCAGATCTGCTTTGTCTGCTGCTTCCGCCGTGTCTTGTTTTCGGGCCAGGGCAATGGTGATGGTCTTCAGCACTTTTTCATTTTTTTCAATGGCAAGAGCGGCTGCCAGTACCTGCCTGGTTAACTGCAATAATTCTTCCCTCCGCTGGTCGGCATCTGCCTTGTCTTCTGAAGAGATCCATTCTTTGGGAAAGTTCTGTATAATAGCACCCAGTTTTACGGCCGATGCGGCACGCAAAACCGGTTCTGCTGCCGCCAGTTCCTGTATAATTTTTTGGTAGGTTTCGTCAATACTTTTGCGCAGCTCAAAATTCAGTTTGGATTTTGTAATGGCTTTCTGCGTTACCAGGTAGCCGCCAACGGCACCGCCCACTGTAACAAACAGGGCTACCAGTTTTAGC
>JANPGT010000811.1:0-9115 GCA_031424135.1 Chitinophagaceae bacterium | reverse complement strand
GAAAAAAATCTTCGACAGCGAATACCTGAATATGGGCATCGGCACCAGCCCTTTTAACGCCTGGCTGATGATCAGGGGCCTGCGTACCCTGCCTGCCCGGCTGGACAGGATTACAGCTACTACCCGGCACCTGCTGAAATACCTGCAGCAGCATCCCAAAGTGGAGGAAGTGATTTTTCCGCTGGACCCCGGCTTCCCGCAGTATGAGCTGGCAAAACAGCAGATGAGCGGCGCCTGCGGATTGGTGACCATTGTAATGAGGGCAGAAAAGATGGCATCCATCGTAACCTTTTGCGAATCGCTCCGTCACATGCTGATGGCTGTTAGCTGGGGTGGTCATGAAAGCCTGGCCCTGCCCAAATGTGCTTCCCTGCTGCCGCAGCAGTTTGACGCTGGTAACCGGGAGCACAAAATGGTAAGGTTTTACTTTGGTTTGGAGGAGCCTGCCTACCTGGAAGCCGACATGGAACAGGCTTTTGCGGCGATTGACTAGCCCCTGGTGCTTTTTTTAGAATACCCAAAGCCTTATTTTTACTCCCCGTAGAACGAATTGAACCGTTTATCACAAAACCATTATACAACCTTAACCACTGTTTAATTTTGCCGCATGAAATGTAAAAAGCTGCTCTTTACTATAATCACCCTTGTTGCTTTTTCTGCTGCGCCGGTACTGGCCCAGGAAAAGTGGGATCTTAAAAAATCGGTAGAATATGCATGGACGCACAATGTTACTGTAAAGCAGGCGTCCGTACAGGCGGGGATAGATTCTTTAACACTCAGGCAGAACCGGTTGTCTCAATATGGCTTTGCCAGTGGTAGTTCAAACCTGGGTCTGCAGTTTGGTCGTTCTATTGACCCTACCACCAACCAGTTTACTACCACCCAGCTGCTTTTCCAGCAGTATAATTTCCAGGCCAATGTAACCATCTTTAACTGGAACAACCTTAAGAACAATATTCTTGCTGCCCGTTATGGTGCAGACGCTTCCAGGATGGATATAGAAAAAGCAAAGAATGACCTGGCCCTTAATGTGGCCAGTGGTTACCTGCAGGCACTGTTGGCGCAGGAACAGATTCATGTTGCAGAAACCCAGGTGCTGCAAACGCAGAGCCAGCTGGCAGACACCCGCAAGCGGGTAGATGCCGGTTCTTTGCCGGAACTGAACGCGGTGCAGCTGGAAGCACAGTTGGCTACTGATAGTTCCAGCCTGATTACTGCCAAAGCAAACGCCACGCAAAGCGCATTAAGCCTGAAAGCGCTTCTTTACCTGGATGCCGCAGCACCTTTTGAACTGGATGCACCACCTGTAGACATGATACCCGTAGATCCCATCGCAGAGCTGCAACCGGACTATGTATTTAATATGGCCCTGAAATTTCAGCCGGCACAAAAATCAAATGAACTGCGTATTAAATCGCTGGAAGCTGGTGTAAAAGCCATGCGGTCCCTGATGTACCCCACCATATCTGCATTTGGTGGTTTGGGTACACGTTTTTCCAATCCCAGTAAAGAAGTTACCGGCGTAAACTTTTTAGGATATTTCCCTGCTACTCCCGGCGGCCCGGTAGTAAATGTAGGAGGTACTAACTACCCCGTGCTAAGCCCCAATGTTACTTATACACAGGGCAGTAAATCTTTCGGTAAATTATGGAGCGGCTACGGCAGCCAGTTAAACAATAACTTTTCACAGAATTTTGGCGTAACTGCAAACATCCCTATTTTCAGTGGCGGATCTAACCGGATCAACTACCAGAAATCAAAACTGAACCTGGAAAACGCGAAAGTACTCAGGGAGCAGATTGACCAGAACCTGAAACAGAATATTTACCAGGCATACAACAGCGCCACGGCCGCATTGCAGAAGTACAATGCCAACCAGTCAACAGTAAACGCAACACAGAAAGCTTTCGACTTTGCCACAAAAAGGTATAACCTGGGATTGCTGGGAACACTGGACCTGATTATCAGCCAGAACAATTTTACAAAAGCAAAACTTGATCTGCTGACTTCTCACTACGACTACGTGTTTAAAATGAAAGTACTGGAATTTTATAAAGGACAGGGCATACGGCTGCAATAACTGCGGCGATGAGGCATGGGGACACACGCTTATTTATTACCGCAGCATAGAAATCAAATACAAACCACCTACATACACAACCGAAACTTTTTTTTAACATGAGTAAGAAATTAATCTGGATACTGGTAAGCATTGCGATACTGGTCATCTTATTGGTAGTGGCGCAAAAAAGCGGGGCTTTTGGTAAAGACGAAGGCACAAAAGTAACGGCCGAAAAAGTGCAGAAACGTACTATCATAGAAACCGTAACCGCCAGTGGTAAAGTATATCCCGAAATTGAGGTGAAAGTGAGTCCTGATATCTCCGGTGAGATTACTGAGCTTACCGTGAAAGAAGGAGATAGTGTACGCAGGGGCCAGGTGCTGGCAAGAATCTATGCTGATATCTATGCTACACAGCGCGACCAGGCAGCAGCCGGTGTTAATCAGCAGCAGGCCGTAGTGTCTAACAGCACTGCACAGCTGGATGCGCTGAAAGCTACCATGGATCTTTCCGAAAAAACCTATAACCGCCAGAAACAACTGGCTGCGGATAAGGTAATTTCAAAATCTGAATTTGAAACGGCAGAAAATTCTTTTCTTACTGCCAAGGCAAATTATAATGCGGCATTGCAGGGCATACGGGGCGGACAGGCAGGCGTACAGAATGCGCAGGCCAATCTTACCAAGGCAAATAAAGATTTGGGACGTACCATTATAACTGCACCCATGGATGGCGTCATCTCTTTGCTGAGTGTAAAGAAAGGCGAACGCGTGGCCGGTAACAGCTTCAATGTAGGTACAGAGATGATGCGCGTAGCTGATATGAGCAAAATAGAAATCAGGGTTGATGTGGGTGAAAATGATATCCCCAAAGTACACCTGGGAGATTCTGCTGTAGTAGAAGTGGATGCTTACAACAAAAGAAAGTTCAAGGGTATTGTAACCCAGATTGCCAGCAGTAATAAAGGCGCCGCTTCACAGCTGGCATCGTCTACTTCAACAGATGTTACCAATTACGAAGTGCGCATCCGTATTTTGGCTGATTCTTACAAAGACCTGCTGGATCCCAGCAAACCAAAAAGCTTCCCCTTCCGCCCGGGTATGAGTGCCAGTGCAGACATACAGACCAAACGTCACGAAGACAGGCTGTCTGTTCCTATCAATGCAGTTACCACCAGGGAGAAAGGATCTGATAAAGTAGTGGCCGGCAAAGAAACCACTCCTGCCAATGCACCCGCAGACCCCAATGTAAACCCCGACCAGAAAGCGGCCATCACTGACCTGGATGAAGTGGTGTTTGTATTGCAGGCAGATAAAAAAGTAAAGAAAATAGTAGTGAAAACAGATATCCAGGATATCAACAACATTGAAATTACCAGCGGCCTGAAGGAAGGTGACATGGTGATTACCGGTCCTTACGGCACCGTTAGTAAAATTTTGAAGGAGGGTATGGTGGTGAATGTAGTGGAGAAGGACAAACTGTTTGAGACAAAAAAATAACAGCCGATTGCTGATTTTGGGATCCTGGAATTTGGAGATTTCATTTACCCCATAATTCACGACAAATGACAATTTCAACATTTGCCATTAAAATATAGCAGTAGTGGTTAATAAAGTAAATCCCAAAATCATATGGTTTTGGGATTTTTAGTTTTTGGTATTGAATACAAGTAATTTTATGATATTATAGTGCGTTGAAGCAGGAGAAATCTCAAAGTCTCAAAATCATACAATCAATAAATTCTTCATCATGTTTCGTTTTGGTGTAATAGGAGGAGGCAGCTGGGCCACTGCGCTGGTAAAAATTCTTACTGATAATAAGCTACCGGTCAACTGGTGGGTGAGAAGCGAAAATGTTATGGAGCATATCCGGCAGCGGCACCACAACCCGCATTACCTTAGTTCTGTTTACTTTGACACCAGCCTGCTGAAAATAAGTACGCAGATGGAAGCGGTGATAGCAGACAGCGAGTGTATCATTATTGCCATGCCTTCTGCCTACGTAGCAGATGCCTTCAAAGATTTACCCAGGGAGGCGTTCAGCAATAAAAAGCTAATGTCGGCTGTAAAAGGCATCCTGCCGGATCAGAACCTGTTACTGAACGATTACCTGGCGCAGTATTTTGATTTACCGCTGCAGAATTATTTTACCGTAATGGGGCCCTGCCACGCAGAAGAAGTAGCGGCAGAAAAGTTATCCTATCTAACCTTCTCCGGTACGGATGAGCAGAAGCTGCCGCAACTGGCCGGCTGTTTCAAAACAGTTTACCTTAATACCATTTGTAATCACGATGTATATGGTGTGCAATACGCCGCTGTCCTGAAAAATATTTACGCACTGGGGGCGGGTATTGCGCACGGACTGGAATACGGCGATAATTTCCAGAGCGTGCTGATTGCTAATTGTGCCGATGAAATGGCCGGGTTCCTGCGGAAATCAGGCATCCGTAATGTAGAAGTGGGTGTGCACGAAGAAGAGGGCGATTTGCTGCATAAAAAGACCGCCAATTATGCTGCCTCCGTTTACCTGGGCGACCTGCTGGTAACCTGTTATTCGCTTTACAGCCGTAACCGTACTTTTGGTAATATGATAGGCAAGGGTTATTCTGTAAAGACAGCGCTGCTGGAAATGAATATGGTGGCGGAGGGATACAATGCCAGCAAATGCATTCATATTTTAAACAAAGAGATAAAAGCGGTGATGCCGATAGCCAGTAATATTTACAGTATTCTTTGGGAGGGGGTAACGCCCAAAGCCGGCTTCAAAATCATTGAAGAAAGCCTGATCTGATTGCTTTTCAGATCATCCGCAACTTTTAACATTACAAAAGTCTTTTATACTTGACAGACGGCAACCTTTTGCCGTGAAAATCGTCTAATTTAGTAAGGGCTGAAGAAGGTATAAACGCCCTATACCTTACACCCTCAGCCCTTGGCCCTTATGATGCCTGTTTCCTTCAATAATTTCAGTTCAGCCGCACTGGTTATAATGGTGCTTATCCTGGTAGCCGTACAGGGTATTAATTACCTGCGCCAGCAGCACCGCCATTAGCAGGTTTTAGCCTGGCCGGCACTTCTCCTTCCAGGAAGAATAAATCGGCAGCAATGCCATCTGCAAACAGTTTTCCTTCTTTTGTCAGTTGCAGCCTGCTTTCATTGAGCCATAATTTTTCTGACCTCAGATATTGGTCACTGTTTTGCTGTATTTGCAGCGCGGTGCCATCCCCAAAAAATTCTTTTATATACCCCAGGTCAAGCCCCTGCTGCGTGCGCAGCGATGTCATGATGTATTCGTTAAGTTGCTGGGTAGCCGTTAGTTTTTCTTCTTCAAAAGGAATTTCATTGCAGTTCAGCGCAGCTATATACAAGGCATTATTGGCAATATTCCATTGCCGGTGGCTGCCATTAAATGAGTGTGCAGACGGCCCCAGTCCCAGGTATTTTTTTCCACCCCAGTAAGCCGAATTATGCCTGCTCTGGTAGCCCGGCAAGGCAAAATTAGAGATCTCGTAGTGCTCGTATCCCGCCTGTTCCAGCCAGTCCATCAGCAATAAAAAATGCCGGGCCTGTTTTTCAGGGTCCACAGCTGCTTTCTTATGCAGCTGTATCATTTTCTGCAGGGCAGTGCCGGGTTCTACCGTTAACGCATAGCAGGAGAGGTGGGGTATCTTTAGATCCAGCGCCAGCTGCACATTCTCTTTCCATTTTTCATCGGTCAGTCCTGGCCCGCCATAAATTAAATCAATCGAATAATTATCAAAACCTGCTTCCAGGGCCAGCGTAATGCAGGCCTTTGCCTGCCCGGCATTGTGGGCGCGGTTCATCCATTGCAGGTCTTCTTCAAAAAAAGATTGTATGCCGATGCTGAGGCGGTTGATGCCGGCCGCTTTCCACTCCGCCAGGCTGGTGGCTGTTATATCGTCCGGGTTGGCCTCCAGCGTAATTTCCGGGTGGGCACCTATGGTAAAGGAAGCGTATAGCTGTTGCAGTATTTGCTGCAGTTCTTCTTTTTTCAGTAAAGAGGGGGTGCCGCCACCGAAATAAATAGTGGTAATGGGCTCCTGGTCAAGGAAATTTTTCTGCAACACTATCTCTTTCAATAAAGCCTGTATAAAATCGTTTGAAGTGCGGAGCGAAACAGAAAAATGAAAATTACAGTAGTGACAGGCTTTTTTGCAATAGGGAATATGAACATAAATGCCTGCCATACAATTTGTTTTCGGAAATTACATTTTAATAGAGATACATGCCAAAGGTAAGTGGATACAGGCTGCGAAAATGGATGCTGTGCGCATGGCTGCTCAGCATGTCCGTTATAGCATGGGGGCAGTACCCTTTAAAAATCATCCCGGTAGACAGGGATTCAGTTTTTGTTACAAAAACATTGGGCCTGCAACTGGATTTTCCTGGCCGCATGGCCTGCAGCCAGTACGTAGATAACCTCCCTGGCAGCCTTCTTCAGAAAGGCTACCCGGCTGCTTCGGTAGACAGTGCCTGGTTCGATTCAACCGGGGCAACCATTCATTTATACATCGGGGATGTCTATAAGCTGGCGCTCATTAATACAGGTAATACCAGCAAAAAAGACCTGGAACAGGCAGGCTGGAACGAACGGGCCATTTTGAACAAGCCCTTTGATGCTGCCCGCATGCAGCAGCTGAAAGAAAACCTGCTGGCCTGGTATGAAGAAAATGGCTATCCCTTTGCGAAGATCCAGTTTGACAGCCTGCAGTTCAACAATGAGCAGGTAACCGCCACGCTGAAAACAGATAAGGGTCCCCGGTATAAAATAGACAGCCTGCGCATTTTTGGTACCGCCCGGATCAACAATATTTTTCTGCAACGCTACCTGGATATCAAAGAAGGCAGCTATTACCAGAAAAGCAAACTGCAGAACATCAATAAACGTTTGCTGGAACTTCCGTACATCACGCAGCAGCAATCCTGGGATATGACCATGCTGGGCACCGGTTCTGTGCTTAACCTTTACCTCTTGCCCAAAAAAAGCAGCCAGATAAATGTGCTGGTAGGCTTTCTGCCCGCCAACCAGGCTTCCAACAACAGTTACGACCAGGTGCGCACTAAATTGCTGTTTACCGGCGAAGCTACCATCAACCTGAAAAATGCATTGGGTAATGGTGAACTGATTGGGATGGACTGGCAGCAACTGCAGCAGAAATCGCCCAAGCTGAACCTGCAGTACCAGCAGCCCTACCTGTTTGGATCTCCTTTCGGCATCACTACTTCTTTCGATTTATACAAGAAGGATTCTTCTTACCTGAACCTGAACTTCCTGGCCGGCGTGCAGTATGCATTGTCTGTAAACAAAACCGGCAAATTATTTATCCAGGTGCTGGGCACCAACCTGCTGAATGTAGATACCCTGGCATTAAAAGCCAGCCGCAAATTGCCGAATGCCATTGATGTAAGCTCCTTTAATGTGGGGGTAGACTATGTCATCAACAAAACAAATTACCGGCTCAATCCGCGCCGTGGGTACGAGTGGCAGGTGGTTGCTACTACCGGTACAAGAAGTATAAAAAGAAATACAGTAATTGCCAAACTGGCCGACCCTGATTTTTTATATAGCTCTTTGTACGATACGATAAAACTAAAAACTTACCAGTTTTCGGTGAAAACAACGCTGGCAAAATATTTCCCTTTCGGAAGGCAGTCTACCCTGAAAGCTGCTTTCAGCGGGGGCTGGCTGCAAAGTCCCAATATTTTCCGCAATGAACTTTTCCAGATTGGCGGCTATAAACTCATGAGGGGTTTTGATGAAGAAAGTATTTTCGCCTCCGGCTATGCTGTTACCACTGCTGAATACCGTTATCTTGTGGGTCTTAATTCTTACTTTTTTGTTTTTGCCGAAGAAGGCTGGGCGCAGAACAAAAGTGTAAGCATTAAAACCAATAATACATTTTTGGGCGTTGGACTGGGAATGGCTTTTGAAACCAAAGCAGGCGTATTTAATATTTCTTACGCCAATGGAAAGCGCAATGATCTGAAATTTGATTTGCGCCAGTCTAAAATACATATCGGCTACCTGAATTATTTCTGACAGTGCAGGGCAGATTTTTTTTATTCAGGTGTTTTCCCGTGTTCACTCTTATTACTTTTGCACCGTAACCAGTATTTGTGAAGTACATAGTTTTTTTTATCTTTTTATTGTTTTCTACGGGGCTGGCAGCACAGGATCCTGTTGCAGATACGCCTGTGATTGCACCAAAGCCGGTGGTTAAAAAAGTCATTCGCCCGGTGCTGAGGAAAGATACCACGCAGCTGGCGGCAGCTAAGGATACACTGGTTTTGCAGCCCACGGTGGTGGATTCCACCGGGCCAATACCCGCAATGATTGATTCTGTAAGAGCCGGAATCACTGTTTCGAGCCCCTTTGTTGCCAGCAAGGGAAGGCTTTCTTACAAAGCTGTTTTAAAAATCAACCCGTATTTTAATTTTTTTTCGGCACCACAAAACCTCGTGGCGCCCGAAAGATTGGTAGAAGGCAAGGAGGCCCTTTTTTACATTTTAACCGGCCTGTTGCTTTTCTTCGCGTTTATCAAACTGCTTTTCAATAAGTATGTCAATAATATGCTGGGTCTTGTGTTCAGGGGCTCACTGCGGCAGAAGCAGATTCGCGAGCAATTGCTGCAAACCCCCCTTCCCTCCCTGTTTTTGAATATCTTTTTTGTACTGGTGGCCGGTCTCTATATATTTTTCCTGCTGCAGCATTACCAGACTGCGCAAAATACAGGGTTCTGGCTTTTGCTGCTGTACTGTGTAGCGGCGGTAGCGCTGGTATACCTGGTAAAGTTCCTGGGGTTAAAATTTACGGGCTGGATTTTTAATATTCGCGAGGCCGCTGATACCTACATATTTATCGTGTTCCTGGTAAACAAGCTGCTGGCCATCTTTTTGCTGCCCCTGCTGGTGGTAATGGCCTTCTCCATGGCGGCCTGGTCGGGGGTATTGCTCACCCTTTCTTATATCATGGTGCTGGTATTTTTTGCCTACCGGTACATTGTATCTTTTGCACCCGTGCGCAGGGAAGTTA
>JANPGT010000810.1:0-2147 GCA_031424135.1 Chitinophagaceae bacterium | reverse complement strand
ACTCACGACTCACGACTCACGACTCACGACTCACGACTCACGACTCACGACTCACGACTCACGACTCATGACTAAGAACTGGAAGCTTCCTTCTCACTCATAAGGTACGCCTTAATAAATCCATCCAGTGCACCATCCATTACCGGCTGAATATTGCCCACTTCATAATCGGTACGGTGGTCTTTGATCATTTTATAGGGATGGAAAACATAGCTGCGTATCTGGCTGCCCCATTCTATTTTCTTCTTGGAGCTGTTGACAGCGTCTTTCAGTTCATTCTTTTTGCGAAGTTCCAGTTCGTACAGGCGGCTTTTCAGCATTTCCATGGCCCGCTCACGGTTGCCCAGCTGGCTCCTGTCCTGCTGGCAAACCACCACAATGCCGGTAGGGATATGCGTTAGCTGCACCTTGGTTTCCACCTTGTTTACGTTCTGGCCACCCGCACCACCACTGCGCGATGTTTCCATTTTAACATCGGCAGGCTTTATTTCTATATTGATGGTGTCGTCTACCAATGGGTACACAAAAACGGAGACAAAGGACGTGTGCCGCCTTGCATTGCTGTCGAACGGCGATATGCGCACCAGGCGGTGCACCCCGCTTTCGGCTTTCAGGAAGCCATAGGCAAAGGGCCCTTCAAACTGCAGGGTAGCGGTTTTAATACCCGCGCCATCTCCCCATTGCCAGTCAAGCTCGGTAACCGTCCAGCCCTGCTTCTCGCCATACATGCGGTACATGCGGGCCAGCATTTCTGCCCAGTCCTGGCTTTCGGTACCACCTGCCCCACTATTGATTTGTAATACAGCTGTTAATGTGTCTTCGGGCTCATTCAGTGTAGCTTTGAGCTCGGCGTCTTCAATCAGTTCTGATGCTTTGGCGAAGGCCTCCTTGGTTTCTTCCTCCGTAGCATCGCCCGATTTCCAGAACTCAAAAAGCACAGCGAAGTCTTCTACGGCAGTTTCTGTCTGCTCGTATAGCTTTACCCAGTACTCGTTCTGCTTAATATTCTTAAGAATTTCCGTGGCCCTTTTGTTGTCATCCCAAAAGCCCGGACTCAGCGAGCGCTGTTTCTCTTCATTGATTTTATATCGTCGGTTTGCGACGTCAAAGAAACCTCCCCAGGACGGTAACCCGATCCCTCATAACCCTGATTTGTTCTGTTGTCATAGCTGCGAAGATAAAGGAAAATGACTTGTTTTCAAGTAGGGTAAAAACATAGTATACATGGCCCCTGGTCTACCGGCGATTTCAGGAGCCAGGGTCTACATGCCGGCGGGCCACATCCGTGGCAGGTAAAATAGCTGGAAGCTGCCATTGTTTAAACAAATAATCCGCCAACACTTTTTCATAGCAGTTCAGGATGCTAAAATTTTGCAGAAGCCTTTTTTAGCTGTAATTTCAGGAAGCACGCGTTTAATTAATTTCAACCACCTTTATTATGAAACCTGCACTGCTTTTCCTGTTGCTGTCATCTATCTTATTTGTGGCCTGCAAAAAGCAAACGGCGACCGCTTATATTGCCACAGACCCGGTTACGAGCCAACTGGAAAACGCCACCGTAGCCAGCGCCGGTAAATTGTCATTTTCAGATGAACGCTATGATGAGGGCCTGGTAAAAATCTACCTCAGGAAAGATGGCGTCTATGTACTGGGGCTGGAACAAATGAACTACCAGACCGCGTTTAACGATACCAATGTATACCTTTCTGCAACACCGGAATTGTCTACCAGTTCCATTAAAGTATTCAGTGCAAAAAAATTGCACGGCAATATTTATAGTGTATTAACCTCCATCAATAGTATCAGGCAATTAAAATACCTGATTATACAGGCCGATACCGACAGCCAGCCCGTGGCCACTGCAGCACTTCAGTAAGTACATGATTAGTTTATCATTGCCGCGCAGCACAGCTATGGCAGCCGGCAGAATAACTATACCAGAACAGTAGGTTCTTCACCCGCAGCAACGATCAATAATACCTTGTATTAACCTTCCCGCAGATCCATTAACATTCTTTAACAACCCACTCCGCTTATACATTTTTTTTATACTATGTAACATTCAGTTATAGTTTTGCGTCTCTATAGCTCAATTAAATACCGTTCACCATTAAACCATCTTATTATGAAAAAGTGGATAGCCATTT
>JANPGT010000809.1:0-4907 GCA_031424135.1 Chitinophagaceae bacterium | reverse complement strand
GTATCATTTCACGAAGCATACAAGTCATGTTCGCCTGCATGCTGGTATCGCTGAAGGCAATGCCCTGGTATACCGGCAACTCTTCCCCTATCATTAACCCCATTTTTTCTGCCAGCCGCAGTTCGTATTCATTGTGCGGGTAATGCGCCATGCGTACGAAATTGCAGCCCAGATCTTTTGCCCAGGTCAACATTTCACGAGCATCTGTTTCATTGTTGGCACGTGCCCTGCGTGACGGCACTTCCTCGTGAAAGTTTACACCTTTCAGCAAAACAGGCTTACCGTTTAGCAGAATGTCTGTTCCCTTTACTTCAATACTTCTGAAACCAATTGCTTCTGTTACCGTATCTGTTGGAGTGCTGATGATAACCTTATAAAGTTTGGGCGCCTGGGGCGTCCACAGCAATAACTTCGAAAGGAATGAAACAGGTACTATACCATTTTCCGCAGCGCTGAATACATTCTCTATTCCGGCTTCAGGTATTTGTATGCGCACCGGTTGTGTCTGGCCGGCTCCGTTGATTTTAACCCAGCCCCCTACCTGGCTGCTGCTGCCTTTCTGCAGTTGAATAAAATAGTCTTCTATAAAAACAGCCGGTGTTTCCACCAGCTGCACATCCCTTGTAATACCACCATAATTAAACCAGTCGAAGCCAAGCGCAGGTATACCATCTTTTACCCGTTTGCTGTTGGCTCTTACCAGCACCGCATTCTCCCCCTCTTTCACTTTGCCGGTGATCTCAAACTGGAAGGGAGTAAAACCCCCTTCATGATGACCTATTTTTTCGCCATTGAGTACTACATCACACACATAGTTAACTGCGCCAAAATGAATAAAGAGACGATTATTGTTTTTTTTCCAGTTAAAATTTTTTTTGTACCATACCGTACTTTCGTAATAGTTCAGCTCCGGCAGCTGTGAATTGAAATCGCCGGGCACGTTCAGCACGGGACCATGCTCAAAACTATATTCAACAAAGTCTGTTTTGCCTTTGGGTGTCTTGTCTTTCCATATGGCCGTCCAGTCGCCAATACCCACGTCATTGATATCTACAATAACTTTCCACTCACCGTTGAGCGATACTGTTTTTCGGCCATAGACATTTGCCATGGCGGTTTGTGCTTTCAGCGTATTGCCGGTAATCAGCAGCACGCAAAGCCCCGCAATTATTTTTATTTTCATGCTGAAAAGGCTACACTAACTTAGAATTTTCACTGCCTGTCTTGCCAACAATTTCCATTCCTTACCCTGCTTTACCCAGGTGAGCAAAACAGCAATTTTTACCACTCCCGGTTTCCCTCCGTCATTGTTGGTACCATTCAGTATATGCCGTACAATGGCTGTTTTACCTACCACTTTCACAGTTTGCTGCGATAACTCTATCGTAACAAAATCAGACGCACCGCTTACCAATGCATTTACAAAAGCTGCCTGGTCTTCTACCTTGCCGCCTGAATGTCCATAACTCAATTCCGGCATGGTCAGATTTTCCAAGCCAGCCTTGTCGGGGTCTAACATCAGCTTACGCAGCTGCTCTACTGCATCAGCTACTGCTTTCTCGTCTTTTGTTTGTGCATACAGGGAATTGCCAAGACTGGCAGCCAATAATAAAATGACAAGCAATTGTTTCATGATAATTATTTTACTGGTGAAAAAATTTATTGTACAAATATAACAGGCTGCAGGCTAACCGGGCCCAATAAACCTGCGGGCTTCGGTTCCCATTTGACCGCGGTAAACAATCCGTCTGCGCCCCTGTTCTTTGCCAGTCTTGCAGGGAAATTGGTATTATAAAATTTCTTCCATGCCACGCCGCGCTTGTCCAGGTCTGCTATACGGTTGGCCATACCATTGGTAACCCTCACCTGCAGCAGGTTATTGTCTTTAAAAAGGCTGGCCGGGATAGTTATTTGGAATGAGGGACCGATTAAAACAGCCAGTGACTGACCGTTCAGGATTACTTCCGCGCTTTCACTTACAGCCCCCAGGTTCAGTTGCCAGGCGGGCGCATTACCTGCCGGCTTCCTGAAACGAATGCTGTACTGGGCGGTACCAGAAAACCGCTTTACTTCCTCATTGGACAAATCCGTCCATGAGCCCGGTGCTTTCATTGTTGCAGCAGGTGGCAATACCGGACCGCCGCTGAGAAAATTTACTGTCCATTCACCCGTTATCACCTGCTCATTGCCTTTTGCACTGGTGTAAGGGAAAATTGTACCGCTTATTTTGCTGCGCGAGGCCTGTACTATAACGCTTTCGCCTGGTTGTAAATGAAGGTTTACAGCAATAGTTCCTCCGCTGCTGCTGGTTTTGGCAAGGCCTTTCCGCTCCAGCATTGGATCAAACAAAACAGCTGAAACGGCATTTGTCTGCAATGAAACATCTCCGGAAAATGCATTACTACCGGCATTGGTGATGAAATAATAATTGCCACCGGCATACTGCCTGCGTACATATTGCAGGCCCATATCTGACATAGTTTCTCTCCTGATGGCAGCTGCAGCTAACAGGGTTTTCAAATCGTCCCCCACTAAAAACCGGCCTTGGCCGATCAGCGCTTTTTTTACCCCTGTTTCTTCGGTAAAGTGTACACCGCCAACCAATTGATCATAGACCGCCTGCCGCTCCTGCAGCCGCGCGAAGCCGGGTACACCTGCAGGCATGTTTTTATAAAAAAGAATCGTAGCGCCTTCCGTCGCCAGTTGCAGCAGTTTTTCCATTGTCTCCAGCGGAACATATTTAGTAGCTGCCATCAGTATGGTTTGGTATTGCACGCCACCTGTTTGCAGCAGCTTACCTGCTGTTGTTGTATTTCCTACCTGCTTGTCTGAAATAAGATCAAACGCATAACCCTTCTCTAAAAGATATTCGGTCCCACTTTTAAAAACAGTATTTTCAAACCCCTTCATGCCATCAAAATGGTGCAGCATTTCTTTACCAGGTTCTGAGTTTTTATCGCTGAAAGGGAAATATACCAGCACATCATTATCGGGTTTGCCGGTTTGCAAAAACGACTGGCAGCGGGTAACGTAATTATTCAGGGTGGGGAAATCTTTCCAGAAAGAATTGGCAGGTGTAAAATGCACAGCCGCGTAAAACAACCAGCCAGGCCAGGTTTCATTGGCGGGAGAATAATTGGTTCCGTGATAAAAAATATGATTGACGCCTCCCACAAAATATTTATCGATGACCTGCTTTACATCTCCCAGTGATGATTGAAAATGCTCATCCAGCCAGGTAGCAGATTCAGAAGAAGCCAATGGCTTACCCATTACATGTGCAGTGGAGGTGGCAAATTTGAAACGCAAAATATCGGTGCCTTCTGTTTCCGGTATATCAATGGCGCCATAGAGATCCAGGATATTGGCCGGGGATCCATGGCTCTGGTTACGGATAATTTTTCCTTTTGATTTTGCCCATTCATGCCAGGGGGAAGTAAATTTTTCCAACAGCAGTTCAGAGATGGTTTCACGGTAATCGTACAGCACCCTGATATTTTTTTCAGTACTTTCTTTCTGGTACAGGGCGGGTAATTCATTTTTCAAATCATAACCACGGCGCTGTTTAAAAGCCTCCAGGAAGCCGGGCGTCCAGTTGCTTTGTCCGCGGGCATCATCCACTTCATAAGAATCATTAAAAAATGCACGCAGGTAGCTGATGTCTTTACCGGCAAACGCCCTGTCGAAATACGAGAGGTAATTTTTTAAGGCTGCAGCAGAAAAATGATCAATCGCATCGCCTTCTCCACCAGGTGCGGCACGCTCTACCATTTTTCCATGCCACCCCTGGAAAAGCGCGTACAGTGTGTAATTAGCTGTTGCAGGAGCGGTCCATTGCAGGTTGCCGGCACTGTCTACTTTATCTGTTAAGTCTACCGGCGTTCCATTATCAGGATACCCCATCAGCAGACCCAGGGGAAGTTTTTTTTCAAACCTTACCTGGTCGAATGCATACAACTGCAAATTCTTATTGGTAGCAATGGGATAAGAAAGTGTTTTTATATCAGGCACAATGCCGCTTTCTGTTCTTACCAGGGGCTGCTGGGTAAATTGTACTTTTTGCTGCAGTTGCTCACCGCCTTTCACAGTATAGGTAACCAGGTTAATATTCTTGCAGGCGTCTTCGGGCGTTACCCAGGGCCCGCCAAATGGCCAGCCGGTACCGGTAGCCATATCAACGCCCATGCCTAAACGCTTTGCTTCCTGCAGGGTAAATTGCAGCATGTCTGTCCATTGCGGAGAAAGATAATTAATGAACTGCTTTTCGTACCCCTTAACACCGTAGATGGGAGTAATCTCCAAGCCTCCCAGCCCGGCCTGCTGGTATTTTTTCATGGCAATGGCCAGGTCTGTCTTACTAACAGCGCTTCCCTGCCACCACCACCTGGTCCATGGTTTAGTGGTCTGCGTAATGGCCGGCCATTGAATTTGTGCATGGCTGAGAATACCTGCAAATAGTAAAACAAATACAGCCAACAGTTTCCTGATCATCTTTTATTATTTTTTATGTGTAATTAGATCTTATTCTTTCCGCTTGCCTATAGATGATTGATGGGATTTCTTATACAGGGATTCAACCCCTTACCGGGTTGTAAAATGTCTTTTACCTTACCCGGGGTTTCACCCCGGGCTGATTATGTGACGCCCTTTCAGGGCTCCCGGGCCGAACCAACAATCCAGATAGTTTTATACCTTACATATCCAAAATTATTCACGACTCACGACTCACGACTCACGACTCACGACTCACGACTCACGACTCACGACTCACGACTCACGACTCACGACTCACGACTCACGCTCACCGCATACACATTCTCCACCCCTTCAAAATTTGCCCTGAAGATAATCCACTTACCGTCGGGCGAAAAATGAACATTGGGCTCCAGCCGGTAATTATGGCGTTG
>JANPGT010000808.1:0-2371 GCA_031424135.1 Chitinophagaceae bacterium | reverse complement strand
ACAGGCCTTTGCAACTTTGGTTCGGCGCTATGAACAATACGCCTTCACCCTTGCGTTCCGATTTGTCAAAAACCGGGAAGATGCCCATGAAGTGGCGCAGGATTCATTTCTGAGGGCCTTTCGTTACCTGCCGGAGTTTCGGGGAGAGGCAAAGTTTACGACCTGGTTTTACAAGATCATTTATTCCGGTTGGTAGCAACCGTACAGCCAGATATAGTATTTTTTCTTTCCGGTGTGGATATACTTGAAACTGACAAGTTTGGCAAATTGAAAGTGACTTTGCAGGGCTGCCGGCAAAGAGATGAAATGGTTTTTACCCTGCTGCAGCAAAAAAACATTCCCTGCGTAGTAGCCATGGGCGGCGGCTATTCTGCCGATGTAAAAATTATTGTAGAAGCGCACTGCAATACTTTCCGCACGGCCAAGTCCATCTATAATTTATAAGGACCTCCGCACACTGCTTCTCAAATCCTGGAAATTCAGGAAATAAATAAACCGCAGGGTGATTTCATTGCCGTGTGGTACCGTAAAAAGATTGCGCAGGTTATTGGTATACATCCGGTTTTTTGCAGCATCCAGTGCATTCAGGTAATCATTGCCCAGCCAGTTTTTATAGCCTACAATAATTTTGCTGCCCAGGCTGAAATCCCAGGTATAGAAAACGTCAAGGTTATAAATATTATAGTTGGCATTATAGTCAGCGGGTTTCAAATCCATTCTTTCGGTCCAGGAACCATCGCTGCCTGTATAATAAAGATTGGTATTTTCCAACCGGTTCCAGTAATGCCGGGCCCTGAAAGTGAGGTTCATCCGGGAGGTGAAATTATAGGTGCCACTCAGAATAGCCGTTACATCGGTGAACTTCCTTCTTGCCAGCACGGGTTCTCCATTGGTATCGAAAATAAAATCCTTTCCATTATTTGCCAGCCCCCATTGGCCATTGTCATGCCGCCGGCGCACTGAAGCTTCCACTGTAAATTTATCGCCAAAACGATAGCGGGCGCCCAGGGTAATGGCATTGTACGGATCGTTGGGCAAAGGCCCTTCTGCAAAACCAATATTCCAGTTTACAAACAGTTTTTTCCGGCTGTCGCTGCTGCCACTTACAAAGGTGGAATAGTAAGGCGAGCGTTTCAGCTTTCTTCCGGGTGTCTGCAATTCAAAATAATCATTGTACCAGAATGGCTGTATGGGTGCAGAGATGGTAATGTCCCAGAAATTATTGAATACCCAGAATACCGAAGGTTTAAATTCGGTATTCTGGTAGCCAAAGGGTTTGTACAAATAAGACTGCAGGGCGGTAAAAGCATAGCGCTGGTTCAGGAAGGCACTGTTTGCCTGGAAAATATTATAACTTAGCTCCCCTATAGATGTGACTTCATTGGGTGCCTGCAGGTAACCCAGGGCGTTAGGATCATAGTTTTCTGATTCAATATTATTATTTACAAACCACTGCCATTTGCCGCTTACTTTGCCAAACTGCGTTTCATTGGCAAACCCATCATAGCCGCCGGTACCAAACACTTTACTATAGCGTGGCTTTATGCTTAGCCCGTAGGTATTATTCTTATCATACAGCACTACATCCAGCGCCGTGGTATTGGCATCGTTTACATGCCCGTTTCTCATTACATTGGTGTTGGTAAGTGTAATGGAAGAACGGTTTTTGAGGGCCTGGTCAAGCACAATGACATTATAATTGGCCAGTACCTCTGTATTGATGGAAGAATCCCTGCCTGTAAAGCTGTTGTAGATTTTGGCGTGCACCGGCTCTGTTATTGAATTGAATATACCAATGCCCAGGTTGTGTTTATTGCGGCCAGAAAATTTAATGGCATTGTACAATCTTGTTACATCGGGATTGCTCAGCACGGTGTAACCCGGACTATTATCGACAAAATTTTTTACATCGTAATAGCCAGCCGGGGTTCTTCCAATGCGGCGGCTATAAAAAATACCAGCTTTGTTAAAAAGCTCGGTGCCTTCGGTGAAAAACTGCCGGTTTTCTTTAAACTGCAGTTCAAAGGGGCTGATATTATTAACCACATTATCGGAAATCACCTGGCCAAAATCTGGTATCAGCGTGGCATCCAGTGTGAAGCTTTCATTAATGCCATATTTTACATCTACGCCACCGCTTTTGAGCCAATCATTATTGTAGCCTGTTTTTTTCTGCGGATCGCTGCGATAGCCACCGCTGATATAAGGCGACAAACTGAGGCGCAATGGCGGCGAAAGGTGTTGCAGACCTTTTAGATACCCAAACTGGTTCACAAATCCGTTGTTATTGGGATTTACTTCATTCCAGAAAGAGGCTTCATTGTTGCGGCGGCTGAAACGAAGAAAATTAATGCTCCAGTCCTGTATATTG
>JANPGT010000807.1:0-1756 GCA_031424135.1 Chitinophagaceae bacterium | reverse complement strand
CGGGAAAAAGAGCGCATCTCATCTATTCCCTGGATATTGGACAAGGCACGTTCTACAGGGTAGGTAATAAACTGTTCAACTTCCTGCGCTGCCAGGGTCGGTGCTGTGGTAATTATCTGTACCTGGTTATTGGTTACATCGGGCAGGGCATCCACCGGCAACCTGGTAGCACTCCACAGGCCCCAGCCAATAAGCGCCAGTGTCATTATACCGACAATAAGTTTATTCTTAATACTGAAATGAATGATTTTATTAAGCATACAATGATCCTATTTTTCAATATAATAGTACGGGTGGTATAACTATTCTCAAATAGCTGCTAATGGAATACATAATACCGGATGATACCTATTATTTTTGTTACACAAAGTCCAACAGCTATTTTCTTTTTTGAATTGCAGTTTCCACCCTTGATGGACAATAAATAGTAAGCAGGGTCATGCCATTGGATGGTCATGCTGCAACTTCAATAAAAGGGATGATTACGATAATTTGGGAGGCTGGAAGATTGAAAAATACACTTCTGCATTAAGGGCGGTATTGCCAACGGAATATTTTATCCGCTCAAAAGAAACAGGGTTAATCTGAAGTTTCACAAATGGGGAATAACAACTTACCATGGCGCAGCAGGAATAGGTGCAAAAGGGTGTGCAGGATTCCTGGTCATGACTGTGCTGCTGATGATTTGACATAGCGGAAATTTTCATTTCTGATTTCTCATTGCAATCCTTACTGTCACGGCACGGAAGGCAGGACAGGTAAAGCATAAAGCAACTTAAAAAGAAGAAGAAAAATTTCATCTGCGCAAATATAATAACAAATACCGAAAGGAAGCATCTTGCCACATGGTTGCAAAAGACTGGTCAAAATTAAGCTTGTCAGAAATAAGTTGAAATGCCAAAACTAAGACCTCTTGTTTTTATCGGTGGATTGCCAAGAATATCTTTTTGCTGCTGGTAGCAGTAATTAAGACGGAACACTGTTTGCGCGGTGGGCCGGAAACTGATTGCGGGTACCACGCTCCCCAAATCTTCGGCTACATAACCACCCGTACCGGCGAATTTTCCTACGTTCCAATCCACATATTCAAAGCATACAACTGATGCTTTTTTGAAATTCCGCACGGCTCGCGAGCTGCAGCTGTGCTTAAAGATTAAAATCAAATCCATTGAGCATTTTTTTGGCAGTATGGTAGTCCGCTACAATCAAAAAAACGTCGAAATGCTAAGACATATATTTTACGAAAGGCTGCTGGTGGAAAAAGTATGATAATGCTTTCTTCCTGCATTTGTAAGACACCCCACATACGGCAGTCGCCCGCCTTCCTGCTGAAAATTATATAGCAGGAACCTTTCACCTGGTTTTAATCCATTTCGAACTCACAATAAATAACAGGAAGCCACTTATTACAGTAACCAGCCCGAAGACAGAAAATACACGCAACAGGATGTTCCCAAAATTATCCCTGCCCTGGTAATCCATTGTGTGCAGCATCCATAGAAAATCGAATAGCCGCCATTTATTGTTCCTGAACTTCTGGACAGTTCCCAGTTCACTGGCTACATACACCGTTGTTGTAGTGGGATGTTCAAAACTAACAGCATACGCCGGCAAGGGGCTTTCCCGGTATTCATGATGACTGCCTGCCTGTGTTAAATATTCAACTGCCTTTACCTCTGGCGTTCCGTTAAAACGCCTGCTCGCAATAGCAACCGCTTCTTCTTTGGTTATTGGTCCACGCAATTGGCCGGTAGCT
>JANPGT010000806.1:0-3698 GCA_031424135.1 Chitinophagaceae bacterium | reverse complement strand
AGCAAAGCTCAGTAAGGCAGACTAAAGAAAACTAACCTAAACAATCATTATTGTAGTCAAAACGCAGGGTTGAGAAATAGCTATGCGAAAAGGGGTGCACTGCAAACAGCCAATGAATATATATCCGCTATCCCGGTGCCCCTCCTATCCTTCGGCTTCCCATTAATAAAAAACTACTGCTCCTGTCTCCACATCATACAGCCCACCAATGATTTTTATCTGTCCCTGCTGTTCCAATTCTGCAATAATCGGGCTTTCCTTCCTTACCCTGCCGATGGTTATATGCACATTGTTTTCGGTCACATTTTTCACAAAATCAGGGTTTGAACCATCCCGTTTGCCAGTAGTAGTTTTCTCAATCAGTATGGCAGGTTCAATTTTTTTGAGCAATGCTGTCAGATTGCCCAACTCTACATGGTTGCAGGCACCAACAATGGCACCGCATTTGGTATGCCCCAGCACCACAATCACTTTTGTACCCACCACTTTTGTAGCAAACTCCATGCTGCCCAGGATATCTTCATTTAAGATATTTCCTGCAATCCGTATACTGAAAATATCGCCCAGGCCCTGGTCGAAAATAAGCTCTGCAGAAGTCCTGCTGTCTATGCAACTCAAAATAGTAGCGAAAGGAAACTGACCGGCGGAGGTTTCGTTTACCTGCTGCAGCAAATTGCGGTTTGCCTTCAGGTTATTTACAAAACGCTGGTTGCCTTCTTTGAGTATTTGCAGAGCGGTGTCGGGCGTTAAGCTGCTTTGGGTTTCTTTTGAATGTGTGCGCATGCGTAATCTTGTTTAATTTATAATGAATAAAAACTTTGGGGCGGAACGGGTGTGGGTATTTCCTTTTCGCCAAGTAATTGCCGGACATTAATTTCAATGCCCCTGGCAATAGTGGTCACAGCCGTATCTGTGGGCCGGTTATTAAACGGATCCTGTAAATGCGTGGCCGATCTTTCCAGCAAAAAAAAGGCGGAAGAAATAAACAGCAGCAGCGGGATTTCGAAATAACTTTCAATATCCCTCAATGCTATGGAAAGTGTAACCACAAAAATGTAGATGAAGAAGTGCAGGAACAAACGATAAGTTACCGGGAAAATGGTGTTTTTTATCCTTTCTGCCATGCCCATGGCATTGGAGAAATTGATAAGGGTGTTGTTTATCTGCACCTGGCTGAAAACATCCAGGCTGCCCTGCTCTTTTAATTGTGTTAGTTGTGCGGCGTTCAGCTGCAGCAATCCCAGCGGTTTATTACTGTGTGCTTCAATCGCCACCATGTCATGTGCCGAAACAAGCCCCTCCAGGCCATTTAAAGCTTCCTGCCCCCGCAGGCTTTGCCCCAGGCTAAAACACCAGGCAATATGCCGATAGGCAATTTCTTTTATCGCTGACTGTTGGTTGCCGGTTACAAACGACTGCAACTGCAGCACAAAACTCCGGCTGTCGTTTACAATGGCTCCCCAGACTTTACGCGCCTCCCACCAACGGTCGTACGACTGGTTGAGTTTAAACGATAAAATCACCGATATGGCTGTACCGATAAAGGCTGGAATGGTAATGGGCATAACGGGAATAAGGTGCTTGAACCGGGTGGTAAGCCAGTGAACCAGCAGTCCAATCACCAGCACATACAACAGCTCCAGCCTGATTTTATTAAAAATAATCGAAAACGGGATTTTTGTATTCAGCAGCATGGAATCCTTTTTATGCAGGGCAAAAATAATAAAACTATCTAAAATAATAGTACTACTATCTTAAATAATTGTGAAATTGCTTTCTGAACAACTGTTGCTACCATTATAGGAATAATTGTTACTTTTGCAGCAAACCAGCGGTTGTATGGATTTCCAGATAAAATTTGATATCAACGAAAAGATTTTTTTACGGAACCCTGAGAGCAGCGAGATAGGCAAACTGATTGTAAAAAAGTCGATAGACCTTATTTACGAACTTGGTTTTGAACAGTTCAATTTTAAAAAACTGGCGGCCGCCATCAGCAGCACAGAAGCCACCATTTACCGGTATTTTGAAAATAAGCACCGGCTGCTCCTCTATATACTCAACTGGTACTGGTATTATATGGAGTTCCTGGTAACGTTTAAGCTGGAAAATGTTACCGATAAAAAAGATAAGTTGAAAATAATAGTGCAGTTGCTCACGCATGATCTACCGGAGAGTACCAGCCAGTTTGATTATAATAAAAAATACATCAGCCATATTGTAATTGCCGAAAGCAGTAAGGCCTACCTGGTAAAAGATGTGGCAGAGATCAATAAAAGCGAGGTATTTAAACCCTATAAAGATCTATGCGCTAAAATTGGTGAGGTTATTTCAGATTACAGGCCAGGCTATAAATTTCCGCGGTCGCTGAGCACTACCCTTATAGAAAGTTCTCACCAGCAGCAATATTTCAGTGTTAACCTTCCCAAACTAACGGATGCCACGCCTAAAAATAAGCCGGGCTTTACCCAACAGTTTATTGAAGACCTCCTGTTTAAAGTATTGGGATAGTATTTACCGATGCGGATGGAACGCAGATGGTAATGATACAGCGGATTTGTTATGATGCAGCGTCATTCTCAGCAACTTAAAAATCAAAACCATCTGGTGGCTATTCATCAGCTATTGGCTGGTCAGTGATACGGACCTGGTTGTAATGGCCTCTAGAACTATGTTGCTGGTGAAAATACCACAACGGGAACAATGGTGAAAACGCCAGCAACAGGTCGACCAATCATAAAAATCATGATTAGCTGCGTTCCATGCGCCTGGCAAAGTCTATTTTACTCAGCCGTAGCAGGGTCAATAATGGCCTTCACCTCATTGACAGCATTTGCAGGAAAGCCACCCTGTTTGGCATGCTCGCGCACCATCGCTTCATTGGGTGCAATGTACACACAATAGATTTTGTCGCCCGTTACATAACTCTGCAACCATTGAATCTGCGGTCCCATATTGCTTAATACACCACAGGAAGTTTGTGAAATAGCTTTCAATTGTTCCGCTGTTAAATTACCAGCTCCGGGAATTTCCCGCTCAATTACATACTTAGGCATTGTTAAACGTTTTTGTTTTCCTACTCGTCAGGCTTTTCAGTACCGCCCCTTTTTTTTAAGTAGTTACTGGCCCTACTATTTATTTTTTCAACAACAGTAAACTAAAATATTTCCCGTTTGCCACCGGCTCAAATGAGCCATTCCCAAGGCTGTCCGCTGCAAGACCTTCCGGCTGACTGCCCGGATATACCACGCCATTCCCAACTAATCAATTGAATTTGATTGTTCTAAAACCCTTTCTGTAAATGCGGGAGCCCCGGTCGGGCATAAAGTGCGGGGTTTTATAACAGGTTAGTTTTGCCTTGCCATTGAGTAATTGGTACAGGCCTTAGCAGGCCGGGGCTTCCCCTACCTTTTTAAATATTTCCCATTGAGTAATTTTTGGGTTACTTCTTCTTTTAAACTGCGGCTCATGGGCAGGCGGTGTTTGCCAATACAGATTTCGTTGCCCTCAATGCTGTCTACCCGGTCGGCGGAAACAATAAAGGATTTATGCACTTTTATAAAATGGTCTCCCGGTAAAAAATCTTCTACCGATTTAATGGTGAGATAACTTATGTATTTCTTTTCCGTTGTGTGTATAGTGACATAGTTCTGCATTGCCTCCACAAATAGCAGGTCGTCCAGTGCAATTTTCACTAT
>JANPGT010000805.1:0-2684 GCA_031424135.1 Chitinophagaceae bacterium | reverse complement strand
GTTATATTTACCTGCCGGTGGTATTACTGGCCCTGCTGGCTGATAAATTGCCCCCGGCTAGATTAGAAACAGGTGCTATTGTGCAGTGGATTAACCTGGTAACAGGGTAAAAGAGGGACATTTAAAATGGTAACAAACAGTATTTTGAAGCAGTATACGAATGCTCCGCAGGGCGGAGACAGCAGCCAGCGAAAAAAAATACATCCTTATAAGTTTACTTTATGGGTGGGTATCGGCAGCATGATTATGATGTTTGCGGGATTCACCAGCGCCTATATTGTAAAACGTGAGCAACCGGGGTGGATTGGTTTCAGCATGCCGGCCATTTTCTGGTACTCTACAGCAGTCATGCTGCTGAGCAGCGTCATCATGCAGCTGGCATTGGGGGCGTTCAGGAACCGGGAAATGGGTAAATACAGGAATTACATAGCGCTTACAACAGGCCTGGGAATACTTTTTATAATATTACAGGTAATTGGATACTGGCAACTGAACAGGCTGGGTGTAAAAGTGGAAGGTTCCGGCAGCGGCGTGTTTTTCATTATTATTTTCGGCTTGCACGCCCTGCACGTATTGGGTGGCCTGGTAACTTTGCTGGTGTTATGGTTCAGGTCTATGAGCAGCCGGATACGCAGCTACAATATTGTGCCGCTGGAAGTGGCTGCTACTTACTGGCATTTTGTAGATGTACTATGGGTGTATCTTTTTATTTTCTTTATACTGATACAATAAACAGGCGGCTGTTTTGTTAAAAAATAGACGGGTTAGCTGAATGTTACTTTAAATTGAGAACTTATTTAAACAACGTACATGTCACAAACAATTACGGCAGACAGAAAATGGTGGAGCGGTGGGAAAAGCCCCTTTAATGTAGAGTATGGCAAATTAATGATGTGGTATTTTTTAATGAGCGATGCTTTTACATTTGGTGCATTCCTGATTGCTTATGGCACCATCCGTTTTTCCAGTAACAGCTGGCCCGACCCCAACGAAGTATTCCGCACCTTTCCGGGTGTTGAGGGGAACATGCCCATTCCGCTGGCATTTGTGAGTTTAATGACCTTTATCCTGATTATGAGTTCGGTAACCATGGTGCTGGCAGTAGGGGCCGGCCATGCCAATGATAAAAAGAAAGTTTTGCTGTATATGGGGCTCACCATACTGGGTGGTATCGCCTTCCTGAGCTGCCAGGCATGGGAGTGGACGCACCTGCATGGCGAAGGTGCCTGGTGGGGTAGAAACCCTTTTATGAATATCGATGGATCTCAGTCCAGCACCAATTTCACCAATTTCTTTTTCACCATTACAGGGTTTCACGGATTCCATGTATTCTCCGGGGTGATCATCAATATTATTATGTTTATTATGACCTGGCAGGGCGTGTTTGAGAAAAGGGGTCATTACCTGATGATTGAAAAAGCCGGTTTATACTGGCACTTTGTAGACCTGGTTTGGGTATTTGTGTTCACCTGTTTTTACCTGTTTTAACTATTACTGAAAGAAGCATAAAAATAATTTATGGAAAACGTACACAGCACAGCAGAATTGCCACACGGAGACGCGCATAGTTTTGATACAAAAGCCATCTGGAAAACCTTTCGCATTCTTTTATACATTACCCTTTTTGAACTGGTACTGGCCATCGGTTATTACTCAATGGAAAGTTCGCTGGGCAGCAACATTCACCTGGTAAAGTATAGTTTGAATGGTGTTTTCATTATACTTACACTGGCAAAAGCGTTCTTTATTGTTGCGGAATTTATGCACCTGGGGCATGAGCTGAGAAATCTTATTATGACCATTGCGATACCGGCATTGCTGTTTCTGTGGTTTATTGGTGCGTTTTTGTGGGATGGCGGTTCTTATAAAAACCTGCGCAATACCTACGACCGCAACCACCTGGAGCAAAGCCAGCAGAAAGCGCCTGTGCAGCCAGAAGGTCACGGAGAACACCAGGAGGCTAAAAAGCCAGGTTCTGTTGAGTAAGCCGGGCGTTGGTGCTTTACAATATTTTTCATTACATCAACCATTGCCAGCAGGCGATGGTTTTTTGTTAAAATACCAAGAACAGTGAGCAAGAAAGCATTGATGGCCCTTAGCCTGGCCATCGCAGTTCCGTTTATCAGCTACCTGCTGGTAAAGCACTTTGGAGACGAAGCCGTGGTAATGCCAAGACGTTTTTACGACGACTCCATCATCACCAAAATAAAGGATGGAAAACAGAGCTCTGATACGGTATGGCACCAGGCAAAGAACATTACACTGGTTAACCAACTGGGCGATACGGTAAACCTGGACCAGCTGAAAGGCAAAATACTGGTCATAGATTTCTTCTTTACCCATTGCGGCTCCATCTGCCCCGCCCTGACGCAGCATATGAAGAAAATGCAGGATGCATTAAAGCGGCAGGACAATATTAAATACGTAGATACCAGCTTTGTACAGTTTCTTTCATTTACAGTGGATCCTGAACGGGACTCTGTACCGGTAATAAAGAAGTACGCAGATAAATATGCCATTAACCACGATACCTGGTGGATGCTGACCGGACCTAAGAAAACGATTTATGACTTTGCTTTTGAAGAACTGAAAGTAGATCAGTACAACGACGAACCGGTAGACTCTTCCTTTGTGCATACCAGCCGTTTTACCCTGCTTGACAGGGACAGAATTGTAAGAGGCTA
>JANPGT010000804.1:0-3784 GCA_031424135.1 Chitinophagaceae bacterium | reverse complement strand
CCTGCAGGCTTTTAAACAATGGCTGACAGCAAACGATGCCTATGTTTTTACCATGAACGGGTTCCCCTATGGCGGGTTTCATCATACCAGGGTAAAAGACATGGTGCATTCGCCCGACTGGCAGACCAATGAAAGAGTAGCTTATACCAGCCGGCTCTTCCTTATTTTAAAAGATTTGTTGCCCAAGGGAATGGAAGGTGGCATTTCTACTTCTCCGCTCAGCTATAAGCACTGGTTTTCAAAAGCTGAACTGGCGGGTGTAACGGCTACCGCTACCCAGAATATGTTAAGCGTGCTGGATGTACTGATTCATATACGGTTGTCAGATGGCGTTATCATGCACCTTGACATTGAACCCGAACCGGATGGCCTGCTGGAAACCGGCAGGGAGTTTATAGACTGGTACGAAAACCAGCTACTGCCACTTGCCCTGGTGTACCTGTCGAAAAAGTTTTCTCTCGGCACCGCCGAAGCAGAAAAATTATTAAAAGAGCATATCTGCCTCTGTTACGATGTTTGCCATTTTGCCATTGGCTACGAACCGCACCAGGCGGTGATAGATGAGTTGATGGCCAAAGGAATCAAAACAGGTAAAATTCAGATCAGCGCGGCTTTGAAAGCGGCTATCCCCGTAACTGCTGCAGCAAGAAAACCAGTGATAGAAGCATTTTCCAAATTCAACGAAAGCACTTACCTGCACCAGGTGGTAGCAAGCACGGACAAGGGCCTGTTGCGCTATCCCGATCTTCCGGAAGCATTGGCCGATAGCGAAAACCCTGCGGTAACGGAATGGCGATCTCATTTTCACGTCCCCATTTTTGTGGAGCAACTGGGTGTTTTGCAAACTACCCAGTCAGACATTGTAGAAGTGCTGAACATTCAAAAAAAACAGCCCTTTACCAACCACCTGGAAGCAGAGACTTATACCTGGGAAGTGTTGCCCGATGAGTTAAAATTGCCATTGAATGCGTCGATTGTAAGGGAGTTGAATTGGGTGAAGGATTGTTTGAAATAAAATGAATTAATTTCCATTTAAATATATTCCTTTGATACATTTTACTTTTTTGCTTCGCCAAAAAATCATCTAAAAAAGGCGACCCGAAAACAAAAACAGCCTGTTTTCGTCCCGCGCTTCGCGGGACTGATTAGGCTTTGGTACTACTGTGGTGAACAACATTTGTCCTCTATTCATCGCCTTAAGTTGGACGGCCAAAAAAATAGGACCATACCTTCATTTGTATACCAGCCTGTTTATATTCTCAATTTCAGATTATGCACAAAACAGTAGTAATAGATATAGTGGGTTTATCCACTTCGGTGATAGGAGCACACACACCCTTCCTGCAAAAATATATTGCTGATCGTCACCTGGCTTTGATAGAACCGGTATTGCCGGCAGTCACCACCAGTGTGCAATCCACTTATGTTACCGGCAAATGGCCTGCTGAAACAGGTATTGTGGGCAATGGCTGGTACGACCGCGAAGATTGTGAAGTCAAATTCTGGAAACAATCCAACAAACTGGTAGCAGGCGAAAAAATTTGGGAGAAAGCCAAAAAACAAGATCCCCATTTTACCTGCTCCAACATGTTCTGGTGGTATAATATGTATTCTTCAGCCGACTATTCAGTCACCCCCCGCCCCAATTACCTGGCAGATGGCAGAAAGATGCCGGACTGTTATTCGCATCCAGCAGGTTTGCGGGATGAACTGCAAACAAAGTTGGGACAATTTCCCCTGTTTCAGTTCTGGGGACCGGGCGCCAATATAAAATCTACGCAATGGATTGCAGACGCTTCTATGCATACTGATGACCAGTACAACCCTACCCTTACGCTAATCTATTTACCGCACCTTGATTATTGTCTGCAAAAAATGGGGCCGGATTTATCGGCTATTTCAAAAGAACTGTCTGAAATAGATGCGGTAGTTGCCCAACTGGTAAGCTTCTACGAAAAGAAAGGCGCCAGGATAATCTTACTTTCTGAATATGGTATTGCGCCTGTTCACCATCCCATCCACCTCAACCGGGTATTGAGAAAAGAAGGGCTGCTGGCCATCCGTACAGAAAGAGGATTGGAACTGCTGGATGCCGGTGCTTCCAAAGCATTTGCGGTGGCCGATCACCAAATTGCGCATGTATACATCAACGATAGCAGCGTGACCGGCAAAGTAAAAGCATTGCTGTCTGCCCTGCCCGGCGTAGAAAAAGTGCTGGACAAGCAAGAGCAGCAGGCACACCATATCAATCATGCACGTTCGGGCGACCTGGTAGTGATAGCGGATGCCAGCAGCAGGTTTACTTATTATTTCTGGGAAGATGATGCCATAGCGCCCGACTACGCCCGCACCGTAGATATTCACAAGAAGCCCGGCTACGACCCGGTAGAAATGTTTATGAGTTCTAAGCTGCGCGCCGGGTACAAGCTATTGAGAAAGAAAGCAGCGCTGCGCTACGTGATGGACGTGATACCGGTGGATGCCTCATTGATAAAAGGTTCTCACGGGCGTACTGCAGTAGAAGATAAATACAAGGCGGTGCTGGTGACTGCCCAGCCACAGCCCGGCAGCAACCTGCAGCCGGTAGATGTACATGATATCATCTGGAAAACTTTGACGGAATGATGGAACGCAGATTTTTATGATGGTTAAGATGGGTTAAGATTAAAGCAATTTATTTTACACATCATCATCTGGCGGTCCAAACAGACATACCCAACGGCGTTTGCAGTCTATGCTTTAGCACAGCTACCGCGTGCACCAGCTGGCAGACTGGACTGACCAATCTCAGGCTGCTTGCCTCCTTTTGCTACCAGGGAAAAAACAATCGCTTCATTTTTAACAAATTGCAATCACCTTGAAAAGAAAATTGCAAACAGAGGTTTCCTGTTTTACGGTAGTCCATTTGTGTTTCGAAATGCACTATTCGCAATTCATAATGGAGCTGAAATCAAAATAAACTTACTTTTTGCAACTCATAATGGTCATTGTAAAACGCAAAATTCACTATTCGCAATTTACAATGGACTATTTGCAATTTACAATGGTCATTGTACAAAACGAAATTCACTATTCGCAATTTACAATAGGCCATTTACAATTTACAATGGTCATTGTAAAACGCAAAATTCACTATTCGCAATTTACAATAACGCTGAAGAGATAATAAAGCTGCTTTTACAACCCGTAATGGCCATTGTAAAACGCGCAATTCACCATTCGCAATTTACAATGGGCTGTTTGTAATTTACAATGGTCATTGTGCAAAACGAAATTTACTTTTTGCAATTTACAATGGCCCATTTACAATTTACAATGGTCATTGTAAAACTCAAAATTTGCTATTTGCAACTCATAATTGACACTAAAAAGAATATAACCTGCTTATTGTCAAAGGAAATTTACTTTTTGAAATACCATTGGCGGCCCTTGTTCCATCAAAAGCCCCTTTCGCAACTGTAACAAAAAATAATAATCTTTCCCCCTGGCGGGAGTCACCATAGATGTCAACTTAAGGATTTTTCCTTTGATGCTTTACTGAAAACTATGGTTTTAACCCAGGCCTTCAGGCCTGGGAAAGAAGGCTTCATTATTTTAATGGGCTTTAGCCCAATGCCTGGCAACGTTATTTGCCAACAACAGTGTTGTGCATACCAATGTCTCATTGGGCTAAAGCCCATGAATGATACAGCATGGCCAGTCCCACGGCTAAAGCCGTGGGTTATGTAAAACCAGTCACCCGTCATCTGTTTACAGCAAGTTTCATTACACAAATGCATGCCTG